>NZ_JBQVMV010000062.1:0-506 GCF_052435475.1 Aliihoeflea sp. | reverse complement strand
GGATGCTCGGCGACTGGATGCGCGGCACCGAGCTTGTTCTGCCGGCCAAGGCGATCGATAGCGATGGCGAGGATTTCGGCGGGCGGCGGCTCGGGCTAATCAAGCTCGGCGGGCACAGCAGCGGCGACCTCGCGCTGCTCGACGAAGCCACCGGCACCCTGATCGCAGGCGATCTGGTGTTCCACGATCGCGCGCCTAGCACGCCGACGGCCGACATCGCGCGCTGGCGGACCAGCCTCGCGGCGCTCGCCGCGCTGCCGCACCAAGGGCTGATCCCCGGTCATGGCGCGTTCGATCCCTCGGGCGGCAATGCGATCGCCCAGACGCGAGGCTGGCTCGACTGGCTCGAAGACGCGCTGACCGGCGCCGTCGGCGCGGGGCTCGACATGGTCAACGCCGGCAATATCGCCATCCCGGAGCGGTTCGCCGGCCTGGCCGCGGCGCGCTATGAATTGCAGCGCAGCGTTTCGCACCTTTATCCGGCGCTCGAAGCGCGGATGCTGCCG
>NZ_JBQVMV010000061.1:0-507 GCF_052435475.1 Aliihoeflea sp. | reverse complement strand
AGGCTGAACAGCGCCATGAGAAAGATCATGCCCATCACGACCAGCAGGATGATCATGGCCCACCAGCCATGGCTCGAGGGCCCGGTCACATAGGTCGGGACGCAAATGTCGGCGCCAATGTCGACGCCCTCGATTTCGACCGGCCGGTCGGTTTCCCAAAGCCATCGCAGTACCGAGATCACCGCGAGGACGCCGCTCACCCATGCGAACATATAGGCCTGCACCGTCAGCGCGAGGAAGAAGCCCGCAGTAAAGATCGCGGCGGCGAAGGGCCATGGCGACGGCCCGGGCATGATCTGCAGATATTGGGGCTCGGCGAGCAGCGGGCTGGTGACGATCGTCTCGCGACGGCCTGTCGCCGAGCGCGGGAGGAAATAGCGCCCCTGCTCGACCTCATCCGCGAGCGCAGGATCGTCCCACAAGGGCTCACGGCTCGTGACGACCGGGATCGAGCGCGTCGAATAGAGCTCGCTCGGCAACCAATCGAGCGTGCCGCCGCCATAGACA
>NZ_JBQVMV010000060.1:0-513 GCF_052435475.1 Aliihoeflea sp. | reverse complement strand
GGTCAAGGCCGTGATGGCGAAGGACGCGAAGATCGCCTTCGACTGGTCGGTCGAGGGCGGTCATGTCAATTTCGACACCCACGCCGACGCGCCGGGCGTCGACTATCATAGCTATGGCAAGGGCAAGCAATCGACCGGAGAAAAGGGCGAACTTGTCGCCGCCTTCGACGGCAAGCACGGCTGGTTCTGGCGCAACCGCTCGGGCGCGCCCGTGACGATTACGCTGCGCACCGAAGGCGCCTATACAGACATCCGTCGCGTCGCCTGACGCGGCACCGGACCTCCGGTCGGCACGCGCGGCCGGAGGTTCCAACGAGGGTCTATCCTATGCTCGACGTGCTTGCGAACCGCACCTATCGCCACCTCTTCCTCGCGCAGATCATCGCGCTCGTCGGGACCGGACTCGCGACCGTTGCGCTCGGACTGCTCGCCTACGAGATCGCAGGTGCGAAGGCCGGCGCGGTGCTCGGCACGGCGATGGCGATCAAGATGGTGGCCTACATCGGCGTGCCG
>NZ_JBQVMV010000059.1:0-516 GCF_052435475.1 Aliihoeflea sp. | reverse complement strand
CCCCTCGGGCAGCCGCGCGTCATACTGCCATTTTTCTTCGCCGGTTCGCGCATCGAACGCGAATAGCCGCGAATAGGAGCCGGTGACATAGATGGTGCCGTCATAGACGATCGGCTGCGCTTCCTGGCCGCGCTGCTTCTCGCCGCCGAGCGATGCCGAAAAGACGGGGGTCAGCTTTGCGACATTGCTCGAGTCGAGTTTCGTAAGGGGGCTGAATCGGTGCCCCTGAGGACCCATGCCATAGCTCAGCACGTCTCCGGTGGATTGTGCATCGGCCATCAGTTCGGCGTCGGCGGGTCCTTGTTGCGCCATCGCCGGACCTGCCATTGCAAGCGCCAGCGTCGTTGCGCTGATGATCGATCGGATCACATGCTTCTTCATCGTCGTTCCTCCCTGTTCGAATGCGACGTGCAGCCAACACGCCGACGGCCCCGCGAATACGGTGTCATCGCGAGCTTATTGGCTGTCTGGTTCAGGACAATTGGACCTTCGGTCGCGTCACGGTCAGCCGGCGAG
>NZ_JBQVMV010000058.1:0-526 GCF_052435475.1 Aliihoeflea sp. | reverse complement strand
CGCCAGCGACAGCCTTGGCGGCGGCAAGCGGGGAGGCTATCGGCGCGAGCGCACCGCGCCCGCGGGCTTCGATCCGAAGCAGCGTCTTCTCGGCGGCGATATTCTGGCTGGTCGTGAACCCCGCGAACGCGGCGCCGCGCCGATCGAGGAAGGTGCGGTCGACCAGCTCGCCTTCCTTTGTCGCCCGCCCGATCGCTTCGCCGATCTCGGCATAGCCGACCTTCCCAAGCCCAACCCGCCCCGCTTCCTCATGAAGCGCCGCGACCGGGAACACCGACTGCCGTTCGCCCAGCTTGTCGGCGGCATGGGCGACGGCGCGATCGGCGACCGATGGATCGGGAAGCTGAACACCGTTCGCTGCCCGAGCTTCTGCCTCACGCACCAACGCCAGCCGGGCCTCGGCGTCGAACCCTGCCCGGTCGGCGGTCTCGCGCCAATCGGCAACAAGCGCGCCATGGTCGGCCACCACCTTCGCTTGCCGCGTATCGAGCGCGGCCACCTGCTTTTCGGCAGCGCTGGCCTCTTC
>NZ_JBQVMV010000057.1:0-537 GCF_052435475.1 Aliihoeflea sp. | reverse complement strand
AAATTGCTCTTCCTTCCGCGGCACGAATATCCACGGCTTGGCGCCCTTCGTCCCGTCAAGCCCGGCGATGAAGTCGCGGAACGAAAAGACCTTCTCGCCCTCTTCGGGCATCCGAAGGAACTGGATCAGGTTCGCGGCTTTCGCGAGCATGAAGAGCACGCTGCCGGTGGCGCGGTCGGCGTCGTCGGAGAAGGTGCGCGCCGACGACGTGTCCTTGAGCCAGGCCTTGAGCTTATCCTTGTCCATCTTCTGCAGCGCTTCGAGCAGGTCGGGCAGCGTGCATTTCTTCTCCTTCCAGAGTTCCCGGATCATGTTCGCGACGAGGATGCGGCTGGTTTCCAGCCAGACGTCATCGTCCTGCTTCCCGGTCTCGGTAACGAGCTGCTGTGCGATGCGATCGGCGTCGGCGGGGTGGGCGATCTCGGCGAAGGGCGACCAATAAACGCAGCGGGCGTCGAACGGATTGAGGATGACGTCGCCGCACTCGGGCCGGTAATAATGGGCGATGAACTCGCCGCTGGTGTCATAGACCAGCGC
>NZ_JBQVMV010000056.1:0-546 GCF_052435475.1 Aliihoeflea sp. | reverse complement strand
GGATCGAGGTGATCGCAACGACCGAAAGCCCGCTCGATACGCTCGAGCATCACGCGGCTATTCGCGCTGCCAACGCCAGCGGCGAGTGGGCGGGACGGGTGGTCACCGCCTATCGCCCCGATCCGGTCGTCGATCCCGAGTTCGAAGGCTTTCGCGACAATCTCACACGCTTCTCCGACCTCTCGGGCGAGGACGCCTTCAGCTACGCGGGATACCTCGCCGCGCACCGCAATCGCCGCGCCTTCTTCGCCGAGATGGGCGCAACCTCGACCGATCACGGCCATCCGACCGCGGCGACCGCCGACCTGTCGGACGCCGAGGCCGAAGCGTTGTTTGCGCGTGTCACGGGTGCCAATGTCAGCGCCGCCGATGCCGAACTGTTCCGCGCGCATATGCTGACGGTGATGGCGGGGATGAGCCTCGACGACGGGCTCGTCATGCAGATTCACCCCGGCAGTTTCCGCAACCACAACCCGTGGCTGTTCGAACATTACGGCCGCGACAAGGGCGCCGATATTCCGACGGCGACCGACTATGTCCATGCAC
>NZ_JBQVMV010000055.1:0-567 GCF_052435475.1 Aliihoeflea sp. | reverse complement strand
ACTTCGAACCTGATCTCCTGTTTCCAGGCGACAATCCGGTAGCGCAGATTGCCGGAGCCTTGCGCATGGCTTTGCGCGCGCTTGAGGCCGGTGCCGACGAAAACTCACCACTCGGCCACATCGCCGCAATCAACAAGCAGGTTCATCGTAAGGCGGCCGGCCTCGGATATGACGCCGTGATCGTCGACAATGCCGATCTCTTGCGCGAACGATATGTCGAACTGGGTCGAAAGAAGGCGCTCGAAGACTTCAAGGCCGAACTCAGTGTCGGGGGTGACGACAGGATGCCCCGCGCTCAAAATGGAGCGACACCGCCTGTTGACCAAACTGACCGTCCAAAGGGCATTGGTGAGCCGGGCATCGACCCCGCCAAACCGCCAGCGGGTCATCTGGCTGCTGAACAGCCAACGTTGCACAGCCATTCACACGCTCCGATCACACGACCAGCGCAAGCGGTCGAAGTTCTCGATCCTCTGTGGGCCGAGCTTCGGCCGGGAGAAGGACGCTTCGTCACGCAGAGCCTGCCCAGCGGTCGCGCGCCAAGCTTCCTGTTCGATCGCCGAAAAG
>NZ_JBQVMV010000054.1:0-567 GCF_052435475.1 Aliihoeflea sp. | reverse complement strand
CCAAAAGACGCCGAGCTTCATCGCATCGCCGGCGCGTTGCAGGCGGTCCAGCGCCGGAACTTCTATCAGCTTTCGTCGGTCGTCGCGCACCGCGGCCGATATCATCACGAATATAGCATGGCGATCGCTGTCGAGCGCGATGACCCGATGTTGCGGGAGATGACCGCGGATGCGGAGGATGAAATTGGCGAAGCACTGCGCGATCTGGCGCGCTGGCTCTACCGGCAGCTCGAGCGCGAGTTCGATTATCTGAACTCCGATGAAGCCGTCGACGAGGTGATCCTGGCCAATGGTTATGGCTTCACCGAAGCCGGGGACCGCTTTGGCTGAGAGGAAGAGGCGGGCCGGAAGGGGATAGCCCCAGGGTCCAGGAGAGAGCGCCTGGCGGCTGCCCTTCAACGCCTCTCCAGGATATTCCGCCATGCGAACCATTTTGCCCGACGCCGAAGCCGGCGCCGCCCCCATTGCCTCATCTCTTTCCTCACCTGCGGCCACCCCTGCGGCGCGGCTCTTCGATGCGGCCCAGCGCCTTCTTCCGCTGCTCGAGGACGGAACGCCCTTCGACAC
>NZ_JBQVMV010000053.1:0-572 GCF_052435475.1 Aliihoeflea sp. | reverse complement strand
CTCTCCCTGCTGCTCCTGAACACCCACCCCTGACCCCTCCTCTTGCCCCTGCAGGTTCCTGCAGATCTTTGCTGATGAGTATGAGAGGAGCTACCGGACAAAGTTTGAGGCGCTGGGCATTTGGTATGAGCACCGCCTGATTGACGACATGGTGGCCCAGGTGGGCGGACAGCAGGCAAGACCTGCACGCCCACCCTCCTGCCACTCGCCCGTCCACCCGCGTTGCTATGGCCTGCTGCCTGCCTGCCCGCCTGCTCACGTTGTTATGTCCTGCCCTGCCCTGCCTGTGGTGTGCTGCCCTGCAGACGTTGAAGAGCAGTGGAGGCTTTGTGTGGGCCTGCAAGAACTATGACGGCGATGTGCAGAGCGACATCGTGGCGCAGGTGAAGCCAGGGGCAGGGGGGCAGGGCAGGGCAGGGCAGAGCAGGGCAGAGAAGGCAATCGCCACATGCTGCCTGGGGCTGTGCTGTTTCTGGACCTGGGCTGCTGTCTGTGCCTGCCCTCCAGCACCCTGACCCAGCTGGCCCCTGTTGTCTGCAGCCTACCTTGTAGCGCATGAGCAGGGTGGGTAC
>NZ_JBQVMV010000052.1:0-574 GCF_052435475.1 Aliihoeflea sp. | reverse complement strand
CGACAGGATATTGCGGCGCTGGACCGAAAGCTCGTCGAACAGGCGGGCGCTGATCGGCTTTTCCGTGCCCGGCGCAACTGCCTCAGGCCTGGAAGGTGCAGCGCTGCCTCGCTTGGTGGAACCTGGCACCGGCTCTTCGGCCGTCGCTGTCACCTTGCCATTCTCATCGGTCTCGAACGACAGGCGCTTTTCGCTGTAGTAATCGGCCTCGAGGACCATTTCGCCGCGGGTGGTGAGAACCAGAAACTTTCCGGCCTCACTGCGCCATTCTTCGGGCAATTCGCGCACCGGGTTATTGAGGTCACTGCGCTCACCATCGAGATCCTCATACTCGGCCTCGAGCTGCCCGAAATCGGCCCCGTCGCCTTCAGGGTCGCCTTCATTGCCTTCGTCGATGATCTCGCTGATTTCTTCCATTCGGGCATCGATCGCGTCAATTCGGGCACGTGCTTCTTCGGAGAGCGACGCGGGCGGGAGGCGAACCGCATTGACGCCCATTTCGCTGCGCGCCTGCCATGAATTGGTCGACGCCACCGGGCTGATCCACGCAAGGCCCGTTTCAGCAGCAATGCGC
>NZ_JBQVMV010000051.1:0-603 GCF_052435475.1 Aliihoeflea sp. | reverse complement strand
ACTTCGTGCTGTTCATGGGAAACACCGGCCTGCGCCCGGATGAGGCCAAACAGCTCCAGCACCGAGACGTGACGATCGTGGAAGACCCGGAGTCGCGTCAGCGTATTCTTGAGATTGAAGTGCGCGGTAAGCGCGGCATCGGCTGGTGTAAATCCATGCCCGGCGCGGTCAAACCCTATGAGCGTCTGTGTGAGCGGGCGAAGCCTGTGCGCGGGAAAGGGAAAGAGGAGGTGGTAGCGAAGCTTCCCGCGCCGACCGATCTGCTGTTCCCCGGCAATTATCTCAAGATGTTCAATAACCTTCTTGATGCACAATACCTTAAGCTGGACCGCGACGGCAAGCCCCGAACAGCATACAGCCTACGTCACACCTATATCTGCTTGCGGCTCATGGAAGGGGCGGATGTCTACGCCATTGCCAAAAACCGCCGCACCAGCGTCGAGATGATCGAAAAGTTCTACGCTGCCCACATCAAGACGACTTTGGACGCTTCCGTGATCAATGCCCGCAAGCCCAAGCAGCGGACTACTCGGGCACGGAAGATGCCGAGGGCGGCGGCACCGCCGCCCCTGCACGGAAACGAGGCTCCACAGCCTCGTAAAG
>NZ_JBQVMV010000050.1:0-623 GCF_052435475.1 Aliihoeflea sp. | reverse complement strand
AGCGGAAAGCGGCCGAAGAGACGCTCCGCAACTTCGCGGTCGAGCTCGAGCAACGCGTCGAGGAGCGTACGCGCGAACATGCCGAAGTGATGATGCAGCTTCACGAGGCCCAGAAACTCGAGACGCTCGGCCAGCTCACCGGCGGCGTCGCCCATGACTTCAACAATTTGCTCACGCCCATCGTCGGTAGCCTAGACATCTTGCGCACCAAGATTACGGAACCGCGGCTGCAGAAGCTTCTCGATGGCGCTCTCCAGTCGTCCGAGCGCGCGCGGACCCTTGTCGCCCGCCTGCTTGCTTTTGCGCGCCGCCAGAATCTCGAGACTCTTCCCGTCGATGTGAAGGAACTGATCGCCGGGATGGAGGAACTCGTTCACCGCTCGATCGGTCCGACCATCGACCTGTCGGTCGATCTTGCGGTCGATGTCCCTGCGGCGATGGTCGATCCCCACCAGCTCGAGCTCGCTATTCTGAACTTGGCCGTCAACGCACGCGATGCGATGCCCGATGGGGGGCGTCTCGCGATTTCGGTCGATCGCTGGGAGGCAGCCGGTGAGGATGGGGGCCTTCCCGATGGCATCTATGTCCGCATCGCGGTAGCCGATAGCGGGGCGGGCATGGAT
>NZ_JBQVMV010000049.1:0-655 GCF_052435475.1 Aliihoeflea sp. | reverse complement strand
CTTCCGCGGCGACTGCCTTTGCCTTCTCGAGAAGGGCGCCTGTGAAGCTGTTTGGCTCTGGGTGCGCTACGACAAAGAGGATGTGCATGAGTGGCCTTTCAGGAGCGAAAACGGAACGAGGGCATATTAGCTGAAGACGGGGCGGCGCTTGTCGAGGAAGGCTGCAATGCCTTCGCGCCCTTCTGGCGATCCGGCGGCGTCGCAAATCGTGCGGGCCTCGAGGTCCATCTGTTGATCGAGCGGCAGGCCGGACATCAGGAGCGAGCGGATATTTGCGAACGCCGATACCGGGCCATTGCGAAGCCGGCTGGCCAACGCGGCGGCCTGTCCTTCGAGTTCGCTATCGTCGACCACCTCGGTGACGAGCCCGATCGCCGCCGCCTCGTCGGCGCTGAGCCGCCGGTTGGTAAACGCCAGTTCCTGCGTTCGCCGCAAGCCGATCAGCCGCGGGAGGATGGCGGTCGCGCCGCCATCTGGCGTCAGCCCGATGCCCGTATAGGCCATGGTGAAGCTCGCCGAGCGCGCCGAAATAACGATGTCACCAAGTGCCGCAAGGCTAAGGCCTGCGCCGGCGGCTGCGCCATTGACCGCCACGACCAACGGCTTGGGCATGCGCGCGAGATGGGAGATAGCCTCGTGCAGCGCGGCGGTGATC
>NZ_JBQVMV010000048.1:0-688 GCF_052435475.1 Aliihoeflea sp. | reverse complement strand
CCAATAGCCTGCCGCAACGTCGAGCGTCTCAAACCCGGTCGCTTCGGTGAGTTGCTGCGCCTCGGTCAGTTCAAGGACGTCCCCATCGAGCGTCAGGCTGTCGTTACCGCCGCCTGCGTCCACTGCGCCGGACATCGCGCTGCCGGTTCGCAGGGTGACACGGTCGTCGAAGCTGCCGAGTTGGACCGCGATCCCGCTTGAACCGGTGATCGTCCCCGTATTGGTGAGCGTGCCGTCAAAGCCCGTTTCCTGGACCAACCCTGCTCCGCGCTGCATAAGAACCCCGCCCGGCCCCTCGCCGGTGATCGTGCCGGCGTTGTCGAGCGTGCCGCCCGCCGACATGATGACTCCGAAACGCGTGCCGCTGATGTCGCCGGTGGCACTGTTCGCGACGGTTCCGACATAGTTCGCCAGCGTCTGACCGTCATAGGGATAGATCGAGATGCCATCGGCCAGCGCGCTGCCCTCGCCGCGGATGATGCCGCTGTTGCTCACGCTGCCGCCGCCAATCAGGCGCACGCCATCGTTCGATTCGCCTCGGATCGTGCCGCTGTTCGTCACCTGCGTGCCGACCGCGATGCCGACGATATCGCCGATCGCCTCGTCGAACTGATAGGCGGTCGTGATGCCGGCGCCCGCACCTGTGATCGTCCCGCTGTTGGTCACGCTCGACGACGCGGTGGTGATC
>NZ_JBQVMV010000047.1:0-689 GCF_052435475.1 Aliihoeflea sp. | reverse complement strand
CCTTCCCGCTGCGCATCTGGACGATCCTGGGCAGCGTCATCTCGCTGCTCGCCTTTGGCTATGCCGGATTTCTGGTGATCCGCACCGTGCTGTTCGGTGTCGATACGCCCGGCTATGCCTCGCTGATGGCGGCGGTGCTGATGCTGGGCGGGCTCAACCTGCTCAGCCTGGGGCTGATGGGCGAATATATCGGCCGCATCGCCAAGCAGGTGCGCGGCCGCCCGCTGTACATCGTCGCCGACAAGGTCGGGTTCTGATCCGGTGGAAGCTGCTGCCTATCACTCGCTGCGCGACCTGCAGGACCGGCACTGGTGGTTTGTCGGGCGCCGGGCCATCGTCGCGCGGCTGATCCGCACCTTCGCGCGCCTGCCCGAGCAGCCCCGGATCCTCGAGGCCGGCTGCGGCTATGGCGGCAACCTCGCCATGCTGGCCCAGTTCGGTGACATCGACGCGTTCGAGCTCGATGACGACGCGCGCGCCTACGCCTCGCTTCGTGCACCACGCCAGGTGGCGCCGGGGCTGCTGCCCGACCGGATCGGGTTCGAGGGCGAGCGGTTCGACCTGATCGCGATGCTCGACGTGCTCGAGCATGTCGAGGACGATCATGGCGCGCTCGTCGCGCTGCGCCAGCGGCTGGGGGTCGATGGCAGCATCCTGATCACCGTGCCCGCGCTGCCCTGGCTGTGGTC
>NZ_JBQVMV010000046.1:436-712 GCF_052435475.1 Aliihoeflea sp. | reverse complement strand
GCGCAAGGCTTTCCTGATCTCGATGGACGTCGCGCGCGGGCTGATCGCCCTCGCCCTGCCCTTTGTCGACCAGGTCTGGCAGATTTACGTGCTGATTTTCATCCTTCAGTCGGCGTCTGCCGGGTTCACGCCGACCTTCCAGGCGACGATCCCCGACGTGCTCCCCGAGGAGAAGGATTATACCAAGGCGCTGTCGCTCTCACGCCTCGCTTATGACATGGAGAGCCTCGCGAGCCCGGTGCTTGCCGCGGCGCTCCTCGGAATCATGAACTTCCA
>NZ_JBQVMV010000046.1:0-426 GCF_052435475.1 Aliihoeflea sp. | reverse complement strand
CTTCTCGGGCACCGCGGCCGGTTTCGCGGCCTCGGCGCTGCTCGTGCTGTCGGTAACCTTGCCGCGAACCGGAGCCAAGGCGGAGACCCGCGGCATCTACGACAAGACGACGCGCGGCATCCGCCAATATCTGAAGACGCCGCGCCTGCGCGGCCTTCTTGCCGTCACCCTCGCGGCCGCCGCCGCAAGCGCAATGGTCATCGTCAACACGCCGGTGCTGGTGCGCGGCGCGCTCGGCCTCGGGCAAAGCGAGGTCGCGATCACCCTCGCCGCTTTCGGCGGGGGCTCGATGATCGCGGCGCTCCTCCTTCCCCGCCTGCTCGACCGCATCGCTGACCGCAGCATCATGATTGCGGCGGCACTCTCCATGACCATGGTGCTCGCGGCCCTCGCCATCGCTTGGCGGTTCACCGACGAGACCAGTCA
>NZ_JBQVMV010000045.1:499-889 GCF_052435475.1 Aliihoeflea sp. | reverse complement strand
GTCGAGCCCTTGCCGCAAATCCGCGATGAGGTCATCCACCCTTTCGAGCCCGATGTGCAATCTTAGCAAGGGGCCGGGATAGCTGAGCTTGTGGGTCCGGGCCTTGAGCTGCGGGTCGACGGGAATGGCGAGGCTCTCATAGCCGCCCCAGCTGAAACCGAGACCGAAAAGCTTGAGCTGCTCGACCATCGCGGCGACAGCCGTTTCGGGCGCGGGCTGGAGCACCGCGCCGATCAGGCCGCAGATGCCCGTGAAATCGCGCTTCCAGATCGCATGACCCGGATCGCTCGGCAGCGCGGGGCACATCACCGAATGGACTTCGGGCTGCGCCTCGAGCCATTTGGCGACCTGAAGCGCGGCGGCGCCATGTTGTGCGAGACGGGTATGGAG
>NZ_JBQVMV010000045.1:0-489 GCF_052435475.1 Aliihoeflea sp. | reverse complement strand
CGCCCAGCCGGTCTCATAGCTCGACGCCGCGAGCAGTTCGGCGGCATGGCCCTTCGCCGCGGCGAGCCCCATGAACACGTCCGAATGGCCGCAGACATATTTGGTGAGCGACTGGATGCTCACGTCGACGCCGTGATCGAGCGGCTTGAAGAGGACGCCGGCCGACCAGGTATTATCGATCACGGTCATGATCCCGGCTTCCTTCGCCATTGCGGCGATCGCCGGGATGTCCTGCATTTCGAAGCTCAGCGAACCGGGGGATTCGAGAAAGATCACACGGGTCTTCGGCGTTATCATCGCGCGGATGGCTTCGGCATCGTCGGCGGGATCGAAGTAGCGCGCGGTGACGCCGTAGCGCGCGAGCGTGCCGGCAAGGAAACGCCGGGTCGGATTATAGACGGTGTCGCAGGCGAGAACTTCGTCGCCGGCGGAGAGCAGCGCGAGCAGCGTGCCGGTGATCGCGGTGAGGCCCGAGGGATAGATGAAGGC
>NZ_JBQVMV010000044.1:321-961 GCF_052435475.1 Aliihoeflea sp. | reverse complement strand
CTCTTCGTCGTTGCCCCGGTCGCGCGACCATTGCACCTGCCTGGAGACGATGAAGTCGGCCTGTTTGCCATGCCGCAGCTTGATCTCCGTCACACAATTTCGAATGTTATGACCTCCAAACGGCATTGCCGATCCCCTTGATGCTCCGCACAGAAACATGGCAGGTGAGGGCGGCGGCTTCCCGCCGCCCTCGATATGTCAGAAGTCCATCGCCGGCATCGGCGCGGCCTTCTCCTCCTTCGGCAGCTCGGCGACGAGCGCCTCGGTGGTGATCAGCAGCGACGCGACCGACGCGGCATCCTGCAGCGCGGTGCGTACGACCTTGGCGGGGTCGATCACGCCGGCCTTGACGAGGTCCTGATACTCGCCGGTGGCGGCGTTGAAGCCCCAGCTATACTCCTCGCTTTCGAGCAGCTTGCCGACGATCCATGCGCCGTCCTCGCCGGCATTGTCGGCGATCTGGCGCGCCGGGGCGCGGAGCGCACGGCGGACGATGTCGATGCCCGACTGCTGGTCGTCGTTCGCGGCCTTGAGGCCTTCGAGCGCCTTTAGCGAGCGAAGGAGCGCGATGCCGCCGCCGGGAAGGATGCCTTCTTCCACGGCCGCGCGTGTCGCATGGAGCGCGTCGTCGACGCGGTCC
>NZ_JBQVMV010000044.1:0-311 GCF_052435475.1 Aliihoeflea sp. | reverse complement strand
CACTCCGACCTCGGTCGCGCCGCCGACACGGATCACCGCGACACCGCCTGCGAGCTTGGCAAGCCGCTCCTGCAGCTTCTCGCGGTCGTAATCGCTGGTCGTCGTCTCGATCTGCTGGCGGATCTGCGCGACGCGGCCGTCGATATCGGACTTCGCGCCGACGCCATCGACGATCGTCGTATTATCCTTGTCGATGACGACCTTCTTCGCGCGGCCGAGCATGTTGATCGTGACGCTCTCGAGCTTGATGCCGAGTTCCTCGCTGACGACATTGCCGCCGGTGAGCACCGCGATATCCTCGAGCATAGCCT
>NZ_JBQVMV010000043.1:298-1022 GCF_052435475.1 Aliihoeflea sp. | reverse complement strand
AGCGCTCCGCGCCCGACGCGTGCGCGGCGCTGGATTTCCTCGGCGCTGCTATAGGGTACGCCGGCACGGGCCGCGGCGATCGCGGCGCCATCTTCGTTGGCGAGGCCGCGGACCATGCGCAGGCCCAGACGCACCGCATGATATTTGCCGTTGGCAGTCTCTTCGAGCGTGCAGTCCCAGCGGCTGTGATTGACATCGATGGGCCTGATCTCGACGCCATGATTGCGGGCATCGCGGACGATCTGCGCGGGCGCGTAAAAGCCCATCGGCTGGGCGTTGAGCAGCGCGGCGCAGAATGCGTCGGGATGATGGCATTTCATCCACGACGAGGCATAGGCGATGAGCGCGAAACTCGCGGCATGGCTCTCGGGAAATCCGTAGGAGCCGAAGCCCTCGATCTGCTTGAAGGTCTTTTCGGCAAACTCGCGGTCGTAGCCGCGGCCGACCATGCCATCGATCAGCTTGTCGCGGAAATGGCTGACCCCGCCGGTGAGCTTGAAGGTCGCCATCGCACGGCGGAGGAGATCGGCCTCGCTCGGCGTGAAGCCGGCGCATTCGATCGCAACGCGCATCGCCTGCTCCTGGAAGAGCGGGACGCCCAGCGTCTTCTCGAGCACGCGCCGTAGCTCGGGCGTCGGATAAGTGACCTCCTCCTGTCCGTTTCGGCGGCGGCGATAGGGATGGACCATGTCGCCCTGGATCGGGCCCGGCCGGACGATCGCGA
>NZ_JBQVMV010000043.1:0-288 GCF_052435475.1 Aliihoeflea sp. | reverse complement strand
TAGGTCGCGGGATCTTCCGCGGGAATGGTGGAAAGATCGTGCTTCAGTCCCTTGTGATCCTGCAGGAATTCAAAAGCGCGGCGCATGCAGCTCAGCATCCCCAAAGCAAGGATGTCGACTTTCATGAAACCGAGGGCGTCGATGTCGTCCTTGTCCCATTCGATGACCTGCCGGTCTTCCATCGCGGCGGGCTCGATCGGCACGAGTTGGTCGTGCCGGTCGCGCGTCAGCACGTACCCGCCCGGGTGCTGCGAAAGGTGGCGGGGCGTGTTGTTGAGATAGCGCGCC
>NZ_JBQVMV010000042.1:0-1082 GCF_052435475.1 Aliihoeflea sp. | reverse complement strand
ATCTTGCGGACGAAGGCGAGGTTGCGGGACTGAAAGCGAAGCTGCGCGGGCTCAATCCGGGCGCAGCGTTCGTCGAAGGTTCGACGTCTGGCACGGCGGCGCTGATTGCCTGTGGGCTCTACGATCCGGCGACGAAGATCGCGGACGTCTCGCGCTGGCTGGGCGAGAGCGAGCACGACCATCATCACGATCACGATCACGACCATTCGCACGACCACGCGCATTCGCACCACGACCCGTCGATCCGCACCTTCTCGCTCGTCCACGACCGTCCGGTGTCGTGGTCGACCATCGAGATGTTCCTCGACCTGTTGCGCTCCACGCAGGGCGAGCGACTCTTGCGCATGAAGGGGATCATCGAGATCGCCGAGGACCCGGAGCGACCGCTGGTGATCCACGGCGTCCAAAAGCTCCTGCACCCGCCCGCACGACTGCCCGCCTGGCCCGACGGCCAGCGCGGGACGCGGCTGGTGCTGATCACACATGATTTGCCGGAAGACTATGTGCGGCGGCTGTTCGGGGCGTTCGTCGGGCAGCCGGCGGTGGATGCGCCGGATCGGGCTGCGATGGTGGACAATCCGCTGGCGATTGCGGGGTTTCGGGGCGGGGTCGTTGGGCGTTGATGGATTGGCTGACGCACTGAAGACCCCCACTCCGGTCCTTCGGACCACCTCTCCCCCTCAAAAGGGGAGAGGAACCCAAGCTGGATTAGGCGCTTCCATCGCGGCAGGCTTTCCTCTCCCCCTTTCGAGGGGGAGAGGTGGCGCGCGAAGCGCGACGGAGTGGGGGTCGCGGCGCAGTCGCAGCTAATACGTCGTGCGGCGCTCTTCGCTTGGGGGGCGGCCGAAGAGGAGGCGGTAGCTTTGCGCGAAGTAGGAGTGGGAGGTGAAGCCGGTCGCGATGGCGACGTCGAGGATCGGCAGGTTGGTCTGGCGTAGCAATTCGCGGGCTCGCTCGAGACGCAGGCGCATGTAGTAGCGACCGGGCGTGACGTTGAGATGGCGCAGGAAGAGCCGTTCGACCTGGCGTACCGAGAGGTTCGCGGATTTGGCGAGTTCGACCGCCGAGTAGGGCTCGTCGAG
>NZ_JBQVMV010000041.1:542-1200 GCF_052435475.1 Aliihoeflea sp. | reverse complement strand
TCATTGAGTCGGATATGCGCGCCGATATTCGGACAACGTAGGGGAGCGGCGCGGACGACGATTGAATGCGTACGCCGACGGCAATTCGACTGAGACGTGGGATCGAACAGCCGCGGCGATACGCGAAGCGATGCACATGGCGGCGGCAGACCGAACGATCACCGTCGAAGCCCGTGCGCCGTTCAAATGCAGTTGGCGAAGAAAGGTTGCAAAGATGAGGCGGAAGGTCGCCGCCATTCTGGAATACTGTCGAAGCCGTCCTCGACGCGATCGCGGCCTCAGGCATCGGTGCGGCCATTGTCGATAGCGGAGGACGAAGAGCAGCGCGCGCTGGCAAGGGCGGGAACGACGATAGCCGCGGCGCATTGGTTGTTAGACAGCAAAGGAGCTTTCCGATGACCAAGGACAATATACTCGCCGGCTGCAGGATCCTGATCATGGCGACAGATGGCTTCGAACAATCCGAGCTTGAAGTGCCACTTCAGCGTCTGGAGGACGCCGGCGCGAAGGTCGAAATCGCATCGATCGACGATGATGATATCACCGGCTGGGACGAAGACGATTGGGGCGACGAGGTCGAAGTCGATCTCAAGATCGCCGACGTCGACACCGACCGTTATGACGCGCTCGTCCTGCCGGGCGGCCAGATCAATCCCGA
>NZ_JBQVMV010000041.1:0-532 GCF_052435475.1 Aliihoeflea sp. | reverse complement strand
GCCTTCGCAGGTGCTGGCAAGCCGGTTGCCGCGATTTGCCATGCGCCGTGGCTTCTTGTCGAAGCCGGGCTCGCATCGGGCAAGCGAATGACGAGCTACAAGTCGATCCGCACCGATGTTGCCAATGCCGGCGCGCAGGTGGTCGAAGAGAGCGTCGTGGTCGACGGCAATATCATCACCAGTCGCTGTCCCGACGACCTGCCGGACTTTTGCGATGCGATCGTTGCAGCGGTGGCCGACCGCAGGGCGCGGGCGTAGCTGTGCCGAGCTCAATACGGGACTGTTGAGTTGTGAAAAGGCGATCGCGTGCGGGCACGGCGATTCTTGCGATAAGCTGTTGAAAGCGGCGAGAACTCGCTGCTTTATGGCGCGTCGCTTCCAAGCCTACCGCCCAAGCAGTTTGGAAAGAGGATGACCCACATGGGACAGAACAACCAGCAGGGCGGCCAACCCGATCGCAATCCGAACGAGAACCCCGGCCAGCAGGAACAGCAGGATCAGCAGCGTCGCCAGCCCGGTCGGGACAATGACC
>NZ_JBQVMV010000040.1:362-1209 GCF_052435475.1 Aliihoeflea sp. | reverse complement strand
GCGAATATCCGTTCGCAATCGACACGATGCAGAAGGCCCTCGCGCTATCCGCAAGCCGAGTTGCGCCCTTCACCCTCGAAGTGCGCGTTGGCGCCGGCGCTTATGTGTGCGGCGAAGAGACCGCGCTGCTCGACAGCATCGAGGGCAAGCGCGGACAGGTGCGCGCCAAGCCGCCGCTGCCCGCGCTCTCCGGCCTGTTCGGCAAGCCGACGGTGATCAACAATGTGCTGAGTCTCGCCGCGGTGCCCTTCATCCTGTCGGCGGGCGCCGATGCCTATGCCCATGTCGGCTTCGGCCGCTCGCGCGGGACGATGCCGGTACAGCTTGCGGGCAATGTGAAGAATGGCGGCCTGTTCGAGGTCGGCTTCGGCATCACGCTCGGCGAACTGGTGAACGACATCGGTGGCGGCACGTCGAGCGGCCGGCCGGTGCGCGCGGTGCAGGTCGGCGGACCGCTCGGCGCCTATTTCCCGCCGTCGATGTTCGACCTTCCCTTCGATTACGAAGCCTTCACGCAGGCCGGCGGGCTGATCGGCCACGCCGGGATCACCGTTTTCGACGACAGCGTCGACATGGCGCATATGGCGCGCTTCGCGATGGAATTCTGCGCCGTCGAAAGCTGTGGGAAGTGCACGCCGTGCCGGATCGGGTCGACCCGCGGCGTCGAGATTATGGATCGGATCATGGATGCACGAGGGGCGAGATCCTCGATGCTGGAGCGCCTTGCGGGACCACTGGGCACGGCGCTCCACTCGCGCAGCCCCGACCGGATCGACGTGAGCATCCCGGCACAGACCGCGCTACTGCGCGACCTTTGCGATACGATGAAATACGGCTCGCTCTGCGC
>NZ_JBQVMV010000040.1:0-352 GCF_052435475.1 Aliihoeflea sp. | reverse complement strand
CGCTCGGCGGATTCACCCCCTATCCGGTGCTGAGCGCGCTCGATCATTTCCCCGAAGATTTCGGCGTCCCCGCGCCTGCTATCGAAGCAGCGGAGTAGAATCATGGGCTTCACCCGAGAAATCGACCATGGCACCCCGCCTGCGCTGGCGACCGGCCGCGATATCACGCTGACGATCGACGGCGAGGCGGTGACGCTGCCCGAAGGCACGTCGATCATGCGCGCCGCGTCACTGACCGGCACCGCGATCCCGAAGCTTTGCGCGAGCGATAATCTCGAAAGCTTCGGATCGTGCCGCCTCTGCCTTGTCGAGATCGAAGGCCGAAATGGCTATCCCGCAAGCTGCACCACCC
>NZ_JBQVMV010000039.1:0-1339 GCF_052435475.1 Aliihoeflea sp. | reverse complement strand
CCTGCTGCCGCATCGTGTATTGTTTTCGATGCGGTGGCGGATGTGAGATCGATATTCCCGAGGGACGCCAAGCCCGTTGGGGAGCGTGATCCATCGTCCGCCGTTCCATCGACCCCGAACAGTCGCCTGGGCAGCAAGCGAAGCCCGATTAGGCAAGGATGGGACCAGATGGACGCGATCACTGTTGGCATTGATGTTTCGAAGGACTGGCTGGACGTGCACGTCCTGCCGTCGCAGGAACGCTTTCGCGTCGGCAATGACGCGGCCGGGCTCGACCATCTGAAGGCGCGGCTGGACGCCCTGTCGCCCGCGCGGGTGGCGCTGGAGGCGACGGGCGGGCTGGAGACGGCGGCGGTGGCGCAGTTGCACGCCGCCGGCCTGGCGGTCGTGGTGGTCAATCCGGCTCAGGTGCGCTCGTTCGCCCTCGCGCTCGGCCAGCGGACCAAGTCCGACCCGATCGACGCCGCCGTGATCGCCGCCTTCGCCGCCGCCACGCGGCCGCAGGTGCGCCCGCTGCCCGATGCCCAGACCCGTCTCCTGGCCGATCTCGTGGCCCGGCGGCGCCAGATCCTGGCGATGGTCGGGGCCGAGCAGAACCGGCTGCACCGGGCCGGCGGCACGCAGACCCAAAAGAGCATCAAGCGGCTCCTGGCCGCGCTGAAGCGCGAACTGGCCAGCATCGATGCGGACATGGACGGCCAGATCCGCAAGTCGCCGCTGTGGCTGGTGCGCCAGAACCTGCTCACCTCGGTCCCCGGCGTCGGCGCCACCACCGCCCGCACGCTTCTGGCCGAACTGCCCGAGCTGGGCAGCCTCGACCGGCGCCAGATCGCCGCTCTCGCCGGGCTCGCGCCCTATACCCGCCAGTCCGGACAATGGCGCGGCAAGAGCTTCATCGGTGCCGGCCGCACCAGCGTCAGGACCGCGCTGTTCATGGCCGGCCTCGTCGCCACCCGCCACAACCGGGCCATCAAGGCGTTTCGCGACCGCCTCGTCGCTGCCGGCAAGCCAAAAATGGTCGCCCTCATCGCCGCCATGCGCAAACTGCTCACTATCCTCAACGCCATCATCCGCGACCAAAAACCATGGAGAGACGCTTGACCATCAAGACAGTCGCTCCCCACAAGGCAAGGGGAAGGGAGGCCGTCAACGCCGTCTTCCACCGTCAAGCTAGGGACCCGGTTTCAAGGGATAAAGCATAACGCCGACGCTCTCCCTCCCCTTGGGGGGAGGGATACAGGGTGGGGGTCACTTCACGAGAAACTAGGTGACCGACTCATAACTCCGCAACCATATGCGGATTGATGCGAGTTGGACCGAAGCGAGGAAGTTGTCGTCG
>NZ_JBQVMV010000038.1:0-1565 GCF_052435475.1 Aliihoeflea sp. | reverse complement strand
CCCGTCAGACCCCCCGTCACGAAAATGACGATGCTGCCCATCACGAAGAGGCCGGGCGCATTGAACTTCGGCTTGCCGATCGCGAGCGTCGCGATCCACGAGAAGACCTGGATGCCCGCCGGCACGCTGACCGCCATCGAGGCGGCCGAGAAGAAGCCCGTCGTCATCGGCGGCATGCCGGTGGTGAACATATGATGCGCCCACACGCCGAAACTGATGAAGCCCGTCGCGATCATCGCAAGCACGATGAGCCGGTAGCCGACGAGCCTCTCGCCCGCGACGGTCGCGACGATCATGCTCATCATCCCGGCGGCGGGCAGGAAGATGATATAGTCCTCGGGGTGGCCGAAAAACCAGAAGAGATGCTGCCAGAGCAAGGGGTCTCCGCCGCGCGTCGCGTCGAAGAAGGGCCAGCCGAACGCGCGCTCGATCTCGAGCAGCAAGGTGCCGAGAATGATGCTCGGAAAGGCGATCACGATCATCACTGCGAAGACGAGCATCGCCCAGGCGAAGATCGGCATCCTGTCGAGGCGCATGCCGGGCGCGCGCGTCCGCAGCACGCCGACGATGATCTCGATCGCCCCCGCGATCGCGCTGATCTCGATGAAGCCGATGCCGAGCAGCCAGAAGTCGGTGTTGATTCCCGGCGAATAGGCCTTGGACGTGAGCGGCGGATACATGAACCAGCCGCCGTCGGGCGCGAGCCCGACGAAGATCGAAGCGAAAAAACAAAGTCCGCCGACGGCATAGGCCCAGAAGGCATAGGCGGACAGCCGCGGGAACGGCAGATCGCGCGCCGCGAGCATCTGCGGGAGCAGGAGCACGCCTGCCGCCTCGACCGCGGGCACCGCGAAGAGGAACATCATCACCGTGCCGTGCATGGTGAAAACCTGATTATAGGTGCCCTGCGGCAGGATCTCGAGCATCGGCGCGGCGAGTTGCGCACGCATGAGCAGCGCGAGCACCCCCGCCATCAGGAAAAAGAGAAAGGCGGTTCCGAGATAATAGATGCCGATATAATTATTGTTGACCGCGAACAGATATTCCCAGCCCTTGGGCTTGCACCAGATACGGCGGAGGTCCTCTTCCTCTTCCCTCGGTCGCTCGTCCCGGGTCGGGAAGCGGTCATAGAGCGCGGGATCGAAGCCCGTTTCCGATCTCATTTGAGCGAGACCAGATAGGCGGTGAGCGCCTGCAGTTCCTCGCCGCTGAACTGGTGATAGGCGGGCATACGGTTCGCGGGCTTGATCGCCTGGCTGTCGGCGACCCAGCCCGCCATCGTCCCCGGATTATTGGGCAATATGCCCGCGCCCAGCGTCTTGCGCGAGCCGACATGCGTCAGATCGGGACCGGCAAGCCCCCGCGCCGGCGTGCCGCGGATCGTGTGACAGGCAGCGCATCCGCTCGACAGAAAAAGCGCAAGCCCCTCGCCGCCGGCGCCTTGCGACGGGAGCCGCGAAGCCTGCCACCGCGCAAAGTCCGCCGGGGTGTGGGCCACCACCACGAACCCCATCAGCGCGTGCGGACCGCCGCAATATTCGGCGCATTGCCCCTTGTAGATACCC
>NZ_JBQVMV010000037.1:1106-2722 GCF_052435475.1 Aliihoeflea sp. | reverse complement strand
GTACGCGGCTGTCCGAGCAGGTGACGTAGGCGGCGAAGGGTTGCTGCCAACCGGCGAGCTTCAGGCGGCGCTGAGCATTCGTTATCACGTTCGCCTCCTCGCCCCTCAGAAACGCCGAATTACCCTGTCGGTGTATGTCAAGAGCCGGTTGCGGGGTGAGGTCGACACCGGCCGGTGCGGGCTGCTGTCCCGACGTAGTCTGCGCCATCGCGGCGCTGCCGCCGCCACCCACCACCGCTGCGACTCCCAGCGCGCCTGCACCGCCGAGAATCTGTCTGCGCGTAGTCATTTATTATCTCCTTGTTTTTAATCTTATGCAGCTCTTGTCTGTTCGAGCCAATGTGTCAATCGACGTTCAATTGCAACTCCCTATCGGCGCGCAAAAGGATCCTCTCTGCGATTGCAAGGGTTGGTTGATGCTGTACGCGTGTCTTCCAGAAATAGTGAGCGCTCCGGCAGCGACCAACGCGGCGATCACGCCGAGACCGATCCAAGCCGAAACCTTTCCTCTTTCAAGATGAAACCCGCAACGAAGATCTGGTTCCCGATGTGCCCGTCGTCAGGACGTTGGCACTTTTGGCGGCGTGGTCGAACGAAGAGATCGGCCTCGAATGGGGAGTAAACGACCGCTTCGGGGTCGCTTCCTGAATGTCCGCTGCTGGCGAAAAGCCCGTTGAAGCTGCCCGGCAGGTTCCAGGATCGCGGCGACTGCCCGCTCATGGCCGGTCGTGGGTGATGGGGTGGACGGCATCGATGTGCCATAGTGGAGGTGTTACACACCACTAGAAGGAGGCGTCCATGGCAGAGGTTAGCACGATTGGGTTGGATATTGCGAAGACTGTTTTTCATGCGCACGGCGCGGATGCGCGCGGGCAGATGGTGTTCAGCCGGCGGCTGACCCGTGCGAAGCTGCTGGAGTTCTTTTCCGCGCAGCCGCGATGCGTTGTCGCGCTCGAGGCCTGCGGCGGGGCGCATCACTGGGCCCGCGAGATCGCCTCGCTCGGCCATGAGGTAAAGCTGATCCCGCCAGCTTACGTGAAGCCGTTCGTGAAGCGGAACAAGAACGATGCGGTCGATGCCGTGGCGATCTGCGAGGCAGCCCAGCGCCCGAGCATGCGCTATGCCGCGATCAAGACCGAAGCGGCGCGCACCATGTTCCTGGTGATGACCGGGCAGCTCGAGCATCTGAACGAACAGGTTGCGCTGCTCGACAAGGAGATCGCAAGGCGTGCCCGCGAGGATGAAGCAGCCCGGCGGCTGATGACCATCCCCGGCATCGGGCCGATCACCGCAACCGCGCTGCTGGCGCTAGCACCACCGGTCGAAGGCTTTGCCAGGGACCGCGACTTTGCAGCCTGGCTCGGGCTCACACCAAGGCAGCACTCGACCGGCGGCAAGGAGCGGCTCGGGGCGATCTCGCGGATGGGCGAGCGCACGCTTCGAAGGTTGTTGATCATCGGCAGCAGCGCGGTGGTGCTTCATGCCAGCAGGCGCGGCGCCCCGCGCGGCTCATGGCTCGAACAGATGCTGGCCAGAAAGCCGCGGATGCTGGTCACGGTAGCGCTGGCGAACAAGACCGCCCGGATCGTCTGGGCGGTCCTGATGAAGGGTGAGCA
>NZ_JBQVMV010000037.1:0-1096 GCF_052435475.1 Aliihoeflea sp. | reverse complement strand
CCTCCCAGATCGCCACGGCATCGACCGCATCGTTCTTGTTCCGCTTCACGAACGGCTTCACGTAAGCTGGCGGGATCAGCTTTACCTCATGGCCGAGCGAGGCGATCTCGCGGGCCCAGTGATGCGCCCCGCCGCAGGCCTCGAGCGCGACAACGCATCGCGGCTGCGCGGAAAAGAACTCCAGCAGCTTCGCACGGGTCAGCCGCCGGCTGAACACCATCTGCCCGCGCGCATCCGCGCCGTGCGCATGAAAAACAGTCTTCGCAATATCCAACCCAATCGTGCTAACCTCTGCCATGGACGCCTCCTTCTAGTGGTGTGTAACACCTCCACTATGGCACATCGATGCCGTCCACCCCATCACCCACGACCGGCCATGAGCGGGCAGTCGCCGCGATCCTGGAACCTGCCGGGCAGCTTCAACGGGCTTTTCGCCAGCAGCGGACATTCAGGAAGCGACCCCGAAGCGGTCGTTTACTCCCCATTCGAGGCCGATCTCTTCGTTCGACCACGCCGCCAAAAGTGCCAACGTCCTGACGACGGGCACATCGGGAACCAGATCTTCGTTGCGGGTTTCATCTTGAAAGAGGAAAGGTTTCGGCTTGGATCGGTCTCGGCGTGATCGCCGCGTTGGTCGCTGCCGGAGCGCTCACTATTTCTGGAAGACACGCGTACAGCATCAACCAACCCTTGCAATCGCAGAGAGGATCCTTTTGCGCGCCGATAGGGAGTTGCAATTGAACGTCGATTGACACATTGGCTCGAACAGACAAGAGCTGCATAAGATTAAAAACAAGGAGATAATAAATGACTACGCGCAGACAGATTCTCGGCGGTGCAGGCGCGCTGGGAGTCGCAGCGGTGGTGGGTGGCGGCGGCAGCGCCGCGATGGCGCAGACTACGTCGGGACAGCAGCCCGCACCGGCCGGTGTCGACCTCACCCCGCAACCGGCTCTTGACATACACCGACAGGGTAATTCGGCGTTTCTGAGGGGCGAGGAGGCGAACGTGATAACGAATGCTCAGCGCCGCCTGAAGCTCGCCGGTTGGCAGCAACCCTTCGCCGCCTACGTCACCTGCTCGGACAGCCGCGTAC
>NZ_JBQVMV010000036.1:0-4407 GCF_052435475.1 Aliihoeflea sp. | reverse complement strand
CACCTCCTGTCGATTGCAGGAAGGGAATCACACCGCAGAGCCCTTGGGAATCTCGTTTATGGGTATGTCACCTAGAGTTCCGGCGCATCCCGCACATCCGGCGCACTGGACACCGGAGAGATGAACGGCTCGTCCCAGCCGCCGCCGACGAAGAACTTCGCCGCCTCGCCCGTCACCTGTCCCTGGCCGTCCACCGGCGCGACCTCGCCCGAAAGCGCCAGCGCGCGGCCGGCGAGCGGCACGATGCCGGTGAGCGAGGCGCGCCTGCCTTCCATCGACACCGTCGCGGTGTCGATCCGCGCCAGTCCGCGCCCGACGGCGGCGCTGAACTGGAGGCCCCGGATCGGCAGGGCGCCCTCGGCCACGTCCGATAGCGGGAACATCCGCCCATCCGCCGACCGCGCCAGAAATGCGTTGGCGTCGAGGCCGACGATGTCGCCCGGTCCGAAATTGGCGGTGAGCGTGCCTTCCGAGGTCGAGATCACGGAGTTCCAGTCATTGCCCTTGCCGCGCAGGATGGCGGACAGGTTGCCGCGCGTCTGCGGCACGAAGCGCTTGGCGCCCGCCTGAAGCGTCATCGCGCCGACATCGATCTCGCTCGCCAGGAACCGCAACTCGACGGCATTGGCGCCGCCTGCCGGTTCGATCCGGATGCCCGCCTGGATCGTGCCGCCGAAGGCGGTCGCGTCGGAGATGTCGAAGGCGGCATTGCCGTCCTTGAGCTGCGCCGTCGCGGCGAGCCCCGCCAGTGCGAAACTGCCGAGCTGCGCCTGCGTCGCCGAAAGCCGCAGGTCGAGATTGAGCTGGCGTGCCGCGTTCTCGTCGATCAGGTCGGCGCCCTCGTCGACGCGGTCGATCTGCGGCGTGAAGGCAGCGAGGAACGTGCCCAGATTCAACTGGTCGAAGGCGATCGAGCCGCCGATGGTCGGTGCGGCGCCGTCATTCGAAAGTTCGAGAACGCCGCTGCCCGGGCTTCCCGCAAGGTCAAGCACCGCGTCCTCGATCCGCAGCCGCTCCGCGCTGCCGGTGATCCGGCCCGAAAGCTTGGCCGCGCCGATCGTCTGGCCGGCCGCGATGTCGGTGCGCGACCATTCGAGCGCGCGGCGCAGCGAGGGCGTCTCGAAGCTCGCCTCACCATCGAAGAACGAGTTGACCGAAAGGTTCGCCGCTCCATCGAAGCGCAGCTTGGCCGGCGCGGCGTCGAGCGAAAGACGCATCGGCGACGTGCCGCCGGCCATGAGCAGCAGCGGCTGCGCGCTCGAGGCCTCGACGCGGATCGCCTCGCTGCGCCACACCCCGGCGGCTGTCAGGGTCGCCGGCCGGTCGAGCGCGGGCCAGCCGATCTGTCCGGTCAGGCCCGAAAGGATCACCTGGTCCTGGCCGTCCTCGACGACCGCGATGCGTCCGTCATTGAACGTCACCTGCCCGAACGGGTCGCTCGGCAGCGCCGAAAGGTCCGGCTCCACGGCATTGGCGCCGACGACCTGGCTGGCCGTGTCGATCGCCCGGCTCATCCGTCCGCCGCCGGGCAGGGGCGGCAGGTCGAAGACCGGCGTCGCCCGCGTCAGGCGCAGCAGCGGGTGTTCGAGCGCAAGCCTGGAAAAGACGACATTGCCGCGCAGCGCCGCCAGCGCCGAAAGGTCGATGTCGACGCGCTCGGCCTCGAGCACCGGACGGCTGTCATGAGCGCCCCATTCGTAGAGCGCGACATTGGAAAGATGGGCGGAAAAGGTCGGCCAGACATCGATATGCGGCGCCTGGCCAAGCTGCACGCGATAGCCGCTCCAGGCCGACAATTCGTAGGCGATCCGGTCGCGCACGAGCTGCGTCGAGGCGATCCACGGCAGCGCGAGAACCAGCCCGACGCCCACGACGATGAGGGCGGCGAGCCCGATGATCGTTCGTCTGACGACCTGTCCCTGCATTCAACCTCGCCGACTGGCAGACACCCGCACGTCTGCATTGCCGCGGAGCCTATTCGATGCGAATGCCATTTCAAGCATTTGTGGCCTTGGAAGGGCCGTTGCCAACGTATTTCTACGATGCCGGGCGTGGCTTGTCAGCCAAGCCCGCGCCGTGCTTCAAGAGCGCGACCATTTCTGGGAGGACCCGCATGACCGAAACCGCGCCGCTCTGGACCCCGAAACCGCAGGACATCGAGGCCGCGCCGATCACCGCCTTTGCGCGGCAGGCCTCGGCCGTGGCCGGCCGCGAACTCGGCGACTACGACGCGCTCCACGCCTGGTCGGTCGAGGATCGCGAGGCGTTCTGGAGCCTCGTCTGGGACTTCTGCGGCGTCAAGGGCGACAAGGGCGTGCGCGTGCTCGAAGACGGCGACCGCATGCCCGGCGCCCGTTTCTTCCCCGATGCGAAACTGAACTTCGCCGAAAACCTCCTGTCGAAGCGCGGTTCGCACGATGCGCTCGTCTTCCGCGGCGAGGACAAGGTCGCGCGGCGCATGTCATGGGACGAGCTTCACGCGCTGGTCTCGCAGCTTCAGCAGCTTTTCCGCGGACATGGCGTGGGTGAGGGCGACCGCGTCGCGGCGATGATGCCGAACATGCCGGAAACCATCGCGGCCATGCTCGCCACCGCCTCCATCGGCGCCATCTGGTCGTCCTGCTCGCCCGATTTCGGCGAACAGGGCGTGCTCGACCGCTTCGGCCAGATCGAGCCGAAGCTCTTCATCACCGTCGACGGCTACCACTACAATGGCAAGGCGCTCAACGTCTCCGACAAGGTCGCCGCCGTCGTCGCCAAGCTGCCGAGCGCAACCCGCGCCTTCATCGTCGACTATCTCGGCAACGCGAAATCAGCCGCCGCGAAGATCGACCGCGCCGAAGCCCTGTCGGATGCGATTTCGAGCATTGCGCCGAGGGTGGTCGAGTTCACCCGGCTGCCCTTCGCGCACCCGCTTTACATCCTGTTCTCGTCGGGCACGACCGGCATTCCGAAATGCATCGTCCATTCGGCCGGCGGCACGCTGCTCCAGCACGTCAAGGAACAGCGCCTTCATGCCGGGATCGGGGAGGGCGACCGCTTCTTCTACTTCACCACCTGCGGCTGGATGATGTGGAACTGGCTCGTCTCCGGCCTCGCCTCGGGCGCGACGCTCCTGCTCTATGACGGCTCGCCCTTCTACCCGGACGGCAACGTCATCTTCGATTTCGCGCAGGCCGAGAGGATGACCTTCTTCGGCACCTCGGCGAAGTTCATCGACGCGGTGAAGAAAGCCGGCCTCGAGCCGAAATCGACGCACGACCTGTCCTCCGTGCGCACCATCGCCTCGACAGGTTCGCCGCTCGCGCCCGAAAGCTTCCGCTTCGTCTATGACAGCGTCAAGGAAGACGTCCACCTTGCCTCCATCTCGGGCGGCACCGACATCGTCTCCTGCTTCGTCCTCGGCGTGCCGACGAAACCCGTCTGGATCGGCGAGATCCAGGGGCCGGGCCTCGGCATGGCGGTCGACGTCTGGGATGACGACGGCAAGCCGGTGAGGGGGGAGAAGGGCGAACTCGTCTGCACGAAGCCGTTCCCGGCCATGCCGATCATGTTCTGGAACGACCCCGACGGCGCGAAGTACAAATCCGCCTATTTCGAGCGCTTCGACAATGTCTGGTGCCACGGCGATTTCGCCGAGTGGACCGAACATGGCGGCATCGTCATCCACGGCCGTTCCGACGCGACGCTCAATCCGGGCGGCGTACGCATCGGCACCGCCGAAATCTACAATCAGGTCGAGCAATTGGCCGAGATCGCGGAAGCCATCTGCATCGGCCAGACCTGGGACGACGACGTGCGCGTCGTGCTCTTCGTGCGCCTCGCAGCGGGCGTGACGCTGGACGAGGGACTGGAAAAGAAGATCCGCACCCAGATCCGCACCGGCGCGAGCCCCCGCCACGTGCCGGCGCGCATCGTCCCCGTCACCGACATCCCGCGCACCAAGTCCGGCAAGATCACTGAACTGGCCGTGCGCGACATCGTCCACGGCCGAACGGTCAAGAACCAGGAAGCACTCGCCAATCCCGAAGCACTGGACCTTTTCCGCGATCTGTCGGCCCTGCGCACTTGATCGTGGTTAACCGATCCTTGCGCCAAAATTTACCGCTTCGCCAACGTCCCTAGCATTCGGTAAAAATATCGGTTCCGCAGCAAGGTTTCGTTAACGGTTCCCGCGCCATTGTGGGTTCAACTTGAGACAAAGGACGCGCCCCGGAAGGCCGCGCGCCTCCCGCTTCAAGTCCCTGTGTGACACAAATTCCGTAGCGCCCCTTTTGGGGCGCTTTTTTTGTCCTGCGGCGGCCTGTCTTTTCGAAGGCGACCCCCACCATTTATCCCTCCCCACAAGGGGGATCGTTGCAAAATCGGTGTAGCGAGCATTTTGATGCTGCACGAAGGCGTTTTGTC
>NZ_JBQVMV010000035.1:0-4639 GCF_052435475.1 Aliihoeflea sp. | reverse complement strand
TCGTGCAGCATCAAAATGCTCGCTACACCGATTTTGCAACGATCCCCCTTGTGGGGAGGGATAAAGGGTGGGGGTCAATTCAGGGAAAGCCCGCCGTCAGGCGGTCCGATCCAGCGCTTCCAACTCGTCGATCAGGCCTTCGATGACCGACAGGCCCTTTTTCCAGAAATCGGGATCGGTCGCGTCCAGCCCGAACGGGGCCAGAAGTTCGGCGTGGTGCTTGGTGCCGCCGGCCTTCAGGAGTGCGAAATATTTCTCCTGGAAGCCCGGCGCGGCGGACTGGTAGACGCCGTAGAGCGAGTTCACAAGGCAGTCGCCAAACGCGTAGGCGTAGACGTAGAAGGGCGAGTGGATGAAGTGGGGGACGTAGGCCCAGAAGGTCTCGTAGCCCTCGCGGATGCGGATTGCGGGGCCGAGGCTTTCGGCCTGCACTTCGAGCCAGAACTGGCCGAGCTGATCGGGCGTCAGTTCGCCGTTCTTGCGCTCCGTATGCACCTTGCGCTCGAACTCGTAGAAGGCGATCTGCCGGACGACCGTGTTGATCATGTCCTCGACCTTCTGCGCAAGCATCGCCTTGCGCTCGGCCTTGTCGGTGGTGCGGTCGAGGAGCGAGCGGAAGGTCAGCATCTCGCCGAAGACCGAGGCGGTTTCGGCCAGCGTCAGCGGGGTCGAGGCCATCAGCGCGCCCTGGTCGGCGGCGAGCACCTGGTGGACGCCGTGGCCGAGTTCGTGGGCGAGCGTCATCACGTCGCGCGGCTTGCCCATGTAGTTCATCATCACATAGGGGTGCACCGACGGCACGGTCGGGTGTGCGAAGGCGCCGGGGGACTTGCCGGGGCGCACGGCCGCGTCGATCCAGTTGCGATCGAAGAAGCGGCCGGCGATCTCGGCCATCTGCGGGTCGAAGCCCTCATAGGCGGAGAGGATCGTGCGGCGCGCGTCCTCCCATGAGATGATCGCCTTCGGCGTCTCGGGCAGCGGGGCGTTGCGGTCCCAGTGGTTCATCTGGTCCATGCCGAGCCATTTCGCCTTCATCGCGTAGTAGCGGTGCGACAGGCGCGGATAGGCCTCGCGCACGGCGGAGGCGAGCGCGTCGACGACCTCGCGCTCGACGCGGTTCGCCAGGTGGCGGGAATCCGCGATGTCCGTGAAGCCGCGCCAGCGGTCGGAGATTTCCTTGTCCTTGGCAAGCGTGTTGGTGATGAGCGTGAAGGTGCGCAGATTGTCCTTGAACACCTTCGCCAGGGCGTGGGCCGCTTCCTCGCGCACCGCCGGGTCCGGGTCCTGCAGCTTGTTCAAGGTCGGTTCGAGCGGCAGCGTCTCGCCGCTTGCCTCGAAGCGCAGCGACGTCATCGTCTCGTCGAAAAGGCGGTTCCATGCGCCGCGGCCGGTGACGGACTTTTCGTGGAAGAGCTGCTCGATGCGGTCTTCCAACTGGTAGGGCTTGTCGAGGCGCAGGTCGACGATCCACGGGCGGTAATGGCCGAAGGAGGGGTCGGCGGCGAGTGCGGCGTCGATGATGGCGTCGTCGAGGCGATTGAGTTCGAGCGTGAAGAAGAGGAGGTGCGAGGAGGCGTCGGTGAGCTTTTCCTGCACGTCGCCATAGAGTTTGGCGCGCTTCGGGTCCTGCGTGTCGCCGGTGTAGAGGAGGGCGGCGTAGGAGGCGATCTTGCCGATCAGCTCTTCCAGCGCCTCGTATTCGGCCATAGCGCGGCCAAGGCCGCCGGTCGCGCCCTTTTCGGCTTCATCCTTCAGCTTGCCTTTCCATTTGGCGTCGAAGGCTTCCGCGTCGGTGCGGGCGCGGGCGAGGTCGGCCTTGAGCTCGGCTGAGTCCATCGAGGCGTAGAGGTCGGCGAGGTTCCACTCGGGCAGGTTGCCGAACTCGCTCTCGGCGCGGGCGGCGGAGGCCAAGGCGCGGACGGGCGCGAACGGCGATGTCGAAGATGTCATTGAATTTCCTCGTGGAGCGAGCTGGTTTTCGGCGCGGCCGGTAAGGGTTCGTTCACCGGTCTTCTTGAGCGCCTGTTCATGGAGTTGTGCCAGTGTGGAGCAACTAAAGCGGGATAGGCAACGCAAAAATCGCGTGGGCGGCATGGCAGGCAGCATTCTCATCATCGACGACGATCCGGTCCAGCGCCGGCTGGTGGATGCCGTCGTCACGCGCCTTGGCCATTCGGCGCTGACTGCGGAGAACGGGCGGATCGGGCTCGACAGGCTGCAGGCAGCGCGCCCCGGCGAGATCGAGGCCGTCGTGCTCGACCTTGCCATGCCCGAAATGACCGGCCTCGAAGTCCTCGAGGCGATGGGGCGGGCGGGGATTTCTACGCCCGTCATCGTCCAGACCGGGCAGGGCACGATCGACACCGCCGTCTCGGCCATGCGGCTCGGCGCGTTCGATTTCGTGGTCAAGCCGGTGGCGCCGGAACGGCTCAAGGCGGCGCTGGAGGGCGCGCTGAAATTCGGCGCCCTTGCCGGCAAGGCAAAGGCGCGCAGGGCGGCCCGCGGCGCCGAGGGGCAGATCGGGCTCGGCGATCTCGGTGCTTCGCCGGCGATGGCGCGCACCGCCGCGCTCGCCCGCAAGGCCGCGGCGACCGACATGCCGATCCTGATCGAGGGCGAAACCGGCGTCGGCAAGGAAATCGTCGCGCGGGCGATCCGGGCGGCGGGGCCGCGAGCCGGCAAGCCGTTCGTCACCGTCAATTGCGGCGCGATCCCGGAAAACCTCGTCGAGAGCATCCTCTTCGGCCATGAGAAGGGCGCCTTCACCGGCGCGACCGAGAAGCATCTCGGCAAGTTCCTCGAAGCCGATGGCGGCACGCTCTTCCTCGACGAGGTCGGCGAACTGCCGCCCGAGGCGCAGGTGAAGCTTCTGCGCGCGATCCAGCAGGGCGAGGTCGACCCGGTCGGCGCGCGCCATACGATCAAGGTCGACGTACGTCTGATCTCCGCGACCAATCGCGACCTGTCGAAGCGAATGGCCGAGGGGCTGTTTCGCGAAGACCTCTATTACCGGCTGAACGTGCTCGCCATTCCGGTGCCGCCGCTGCGCGAGCGCGTCAGTGAAATCGCGGCTCTGGCAGGACTTTTCCTCGACCAGGCAAGATCAGCTGCACCGATCAGCGTCGCAGGATTGTCAAAAGACGTAGTAAACCTGCTCTCAGCCTATGATTGGCCTGGAAATATCAGGCAGTTGCAAAATGTGATCTTCCGCGCGGCGGTGCTGGCCGAGGGCGAGCGGCTGGAAGTGCATGATTTTGCCCAGATCGCCTCCGAAATCGGCACGATCCGTCCGGTTGAGACGCGCCGGCCGGATATGCCGTCTCCCATTGCCGAAAAATCTACACAAGATCTTGAAACGACTGATGAAATGACGCTTCCGCTGCTCGATTCACGCGGCGAGATGCGTTCGCTGGCCGAACTCGAGCGGCAGACGATCCAGGCGGCGATCGACCATTATGACGGCCGGCTTTCCGAAGTTGCGCGCCGGCTCGGCATCGGTCGCTCGACGCTCTACCGCAAGCTCAAAGAGATGGGGATCGATGCCGACGAGGGACGCCTCGGCCGGCTCGCGTCTTGACGGTGCCCCAGGGTTAGCGATAGCCATTTTGCCAGCAGTCGACCACAGTTTCGCCATCCGTGTCGCCTCCAGTCGCGACGCCCGCCAAATGTGAACGACTGCACTAAGTGCTGATTAACCATTAGCGCTGATATTTGGACGACAATTGCCGTCCGGAATCGGTCCGGGGACACTCAACAGCCGACAAGGCGAGATGTTTTGATCAGTATCGCTGGAATGCCCAACACCTGGCAGATCATGAGCGGCGGGGTAGCCCGCCGGGCCGCTACGGCCCTGATGGTCGCCTTCGCCTTTTCCTTCTGCGCCATGGCGAATGCCGACGCGCAGACGCGCACGCTGAAGCTCTACAACATCCACACCAAGGAACGCGCGGACATCACGTTCAAGCGCGGCAACCGGTTCGACCAGAACGGCCTCACCCAGGTGAACCGGTTCCTGCGCGACTGGCGCCAGAACGAACCGACCAAGATGGACCCGCAGGTGATCGACCTGTTGTGGGAGGTCTACCAGCAGGTGGGCGGGCGCGAACCGATCCATGTCGTCTCGGCCTATCGCTCGCCGAAGACCAACGGAATGCTGCGTTCGCGGTCCTCCGGCGTTGCGGAGAAGAGCCAGCACACGCTCGGCAAGGCGATCGATTTCTACATTCCGGGCGTCAAGCTTTCCTCGCTGCGCGCGGCCGGCCTGAAAATGGAAGGCGGCGGCGTCGGCTATTATCCGACGTCCGGCGCACCGTTCGTCCATCTCGACGTGGGCAATGTGCGCCATTGGCCGCGCATGCGCCGCAACGATCTGATGGCGGTGTTCCCCGACGGCAAGACCATTCACGTGCCGACCGACGGCAAGCCGCTGCCCGGCTACAAGCAGGCACTGGCCTCCTATGAATCGCGCAAGCGCTCCGGCGGCTTTGCGGTGGCAAGCGCCGGCGGCAGCGGCGGCGGCTCCGGCAGGGGCCTGCTCGCGACGCTGTTCGGCGGTGGCGGCGGCGCGGATGACGAGGAAGACGTCGCGGTTGCCGCTGCACCGGCACAGGCCGCGCCGCAGCAGCGCGAGGCGCCGGTT
>NZ_JBQVMV010000034.1:0-6129 GCF_052435475.1 Aliihoeflea sp. | reverse complement strand
TGCCGGTGACGGCGGGGACGGCGGTGCTGCCCTCGGCGCAGGCTACGGCGCAGGCAATGGCGGCGGCGCAGGCTGGGCAGTCGGCGGTGCCGGCGGCAATGGCGGCGGCGGGACCGGTGGCGCTGCAACGAGCGGCGCGGCCAATGGTGGCGCCGGGAATGGCGGCCATGCCTGGGCAGAAGGTGGCGACGGCGGTGCTGCGCTCAGCGGCGCCTGGGCTGACGGAGCTGGCGGTGCCGGCTATGGCGGTTGGGCGCTCGGCGGTGCCGGTGGTGCCGGCGGTGCCGGCGGCACGGCGACGACGGGTGCAGGCGGCTTTGGTGGGGCAGGTGGAACGTGGGGCTCGGACAATGGCGATGACGGCTACGTCACCGGCACGAGCAGCGCCTCCGCTGACGCTCTGATCGACACCAGTGCGTTCAACCAGTCGATCGTCATGGGTGCCAACCTGCAGCAGAACGCGATCGATATGACGGTTGTCGGCGGATCGATGACCAACACGTCGTTCGGCGAAGACGGCAATACCGACGACGCCTGAACGGCTTCGTGAACCAAGCATCAAAGGGCTGCGCGGGTCATCCCGCGCAGCCCCAAAGTCAACAAGAAGATGACGAGGGGAGAAGCGTGCCATGTCCATGGACGGCGTCACCGAGATCATCGCGCATTTCGTTGGTCACTTTCACACGCTGATCGAACAAGCGCGCATGCGCGAGGCCTACGACAAGTTCCTGGCCGCTAAAGCCGACCAGCTCGACCACGAAGAATTGCCTTTCATCACAGCTCAGTTCGACGCGCGCTTCCAGTTGGGAAGCTACGTTCCGGAACTGGCCTACGAGCCACCGGCACCCGAACTCGTGCAGGTCGTGCCATGGTCGTATGTGAGCTTCGTTCCGCCCGATCTGCCGGAACTGACGAGCAAGTTCTACGCGCAGTGGCCGGCTCTGCTTCAACTCGCCCCGGCCTCGATCGCCATCAGCTACATCACGAAGACGATCCTTCCAGATGTCGAGCCGCTCGGCTCCATCGGAAACTATCTCGTCCAGAAGATTTCGCTGACGGACAACGATTACTTCAGCGTCGGCGGCTCGGGCCTCGTCTTTTCGCCCGAAGCAGTCGACAACGACCTCCTCCTCGACTTTGCCTCCCAGGCCCTGTCGATCTCGCCGATCGCCGACCCGGTCCTGCCAGGCTCCACCGATGCGGTGATCGACTTCATCTCGATCGCGCTCGAGGCGTTCGAAAGTTACGACCCGTCAACGGCGCCCGCAGGTGCGAACGTGTTCGTGACGAAATCGACGACGCTCGAAGGCGACTATCTGAACGGCGAACTCGTCGACGAGCTGCCGATCCTGAGCGACTATTACGACCCAGCGCTGCCCGGCGAAGAGATCGCGCCGGTCGGACAAAAATATGTGCAAGCCGAGGGAAACGTTCAGATCGAGGCGTCCGTGACGCTCGAAGCCGGCGGCAATACGCTGGTCAATGCGGCCACGGTGACGAGTTTCTGGACCGCCGCGACGGTCACGGCGGTCGTCGGCAGCCATTTCGAACTGAATGCGATCATCCAGATCAACGCCTGGATGGACGAGGATGCGGTCTGCGAATCCGTTTCGGGCTGGCTCGATCCTGATGCGGCAGCGACCGAGGCCTTCAACCTGGCATCCTTCGCGCGTTACGACACGCATGAAGAGATGCGCCAGCCCGGCGACGACCCGACATTTCCCAAGCACTGGGTGGTCGAACGCATCGATGGCGACGTGATGATCGTCAACTGGCTGCAGCAGTTCGTCTTCATGTCCGACAACGACATAGGCATACTGGCCTCGTCGGGCGTGACTACCAGCGTGATCGCTGGCGACAATATGTCGATCAATCAGATATCGCTGTTCGAAATGGCGTTCGCCTACGACCTCATCGTCATCGGCGGAAATGTCTACGACGCCAACATCATCCAGCAGCTCAACGTCCTGTTCGACAATGACGTGATCGGAACGGTGAACGGGTTCACCACGACGGGAAACGGCACGGCTTCGACGTCCGGAAACCTCCTCTGGAACGAGGCGTCCATCAACAATGTCGGCGGCGCAACAAGGTTCGAAGGGCTTCCCGACGCCTACAAGGCATTCGCCGACAGTTTGGCGCTCGGCGGCAAGGGTGCGGCGGGCGATGTCCTGACCGATTCTGCCTTCGCCGGTCTGGGGGCGCTCAAGGTGCTCTATATCAGCGGCGACCTGATCAAGCTCAATTATGTCGGCCAGACCAACATTCTGGGCGACAGCGATCAGATCGCTCTCGCCATGAACGCTCTCCATCCGGTGGCGGATGCCAACTGGACGCTGAAGACTGGCGACAATGCCCTGATCAACGTCGCGGCCATTTCGGACCTCGATTCCCTCGGCAAGACTTATGTCGGCGGCGAGCAGTATTCGCAGGACATACTCATCCAGGCGGAGTTCATCTCCGCATCGCCCGATCTCCTCGGTGCGCGCGATCCCAATGCGCTGGTCAACGAGGCGGTCGCCTTCCTAGTGGACGACACGGCCGACGACTATGCCGACGGAAAATCCTCGCTCGACCCGGGTTATCACCCGCAGGATGCCGGTCAGACCGACGGCCTGCAAACCATGCTCGCATGAGCGGGGGGACTGAGACATGACGCAGGAAGATCACGCAGCGCGTCCGCACCGGTCGGACGCGGACGACGGGCGCAGCGAGCATTCTGCCGGCCGGATGCCGCATCTCGACGAGGTCGATCGTGCGATCGAGCGGATCGAGAAGAATGCCGCCGACGTTCAGCAGGCAGCCGCAACGGTGACAATCGAAACGCCGTCCGACCGCCCCGCGGGCAGGACGGAGGCACCGCGCAAGCCCTCAGGAATGGTAACGATCGAGGCCGACAACGGGCCGATCGCCGCAGCGCCGGCACCGGGCAAGATCGCGACCAACACCAACCGCTCGGAAACCGGATTCCACAAGCGCCTTGGACCCGTCGACTTCGCCGCCCAGCTAAAGAACGGCATCAGCGCGGTCCGGCGAAACCTTGCCATCGTCATGGTGTTCACTGTGGCCAGCAACGTCCTGGTCCTTGCGATCCCGATCTATCTCTTCCAGATCTCCGACCGGGTGCTCACCAGCCGCTCGCTCGATACGCTGACGATGTTGACCATCGTGATCGTCGGCGCCGTCGTCCTTCAGGCCATCTTCGACGCGATCCGCCGCTTCATCCTGATGCGAACGGCCGTGGAGGTCGCGGCCCAACTCGGCTCGCCCATCCTGTCGGCAGCCGCGCGCGCCTCGCTGACGGGGAACGGCAAGGAATATCAGACGCTGGGCGATCTTGCCCAAGTCCGTTCCTTCCTCGTCTCGCGCACGCTGATTTCGTTCCTGGATGCACCGATCGCGCCGATCTTCCTCCTCGCGGTTTTCCTGATCCACCCGCATCTGGGCTTCATCGTCGTGGGAACGGCCCTCCTTCTGCTGGTGATCACCGTCCTCAACCAGAAGGCGACATCGGCGCCGTTCGGCGAGGCCAACGCCGCGCAGGTGAAAGCCAACCTCCATCTCGATTCGATGTCGCGCAACTCGCAGATCATCAACGCGCTCGCGATGATCCCGGAGGCGGTGCGGATCTGGGGCAAGGACACGGCCGAATCCCTGCGCGCCCAAGTGGTCGCCCAGGACCGGAACATCATGTTTTCGGCGCTCTCCAAGGGAGCACGTCTGCTGACCCAGGTCGGTATGCTCGGCTGGGGCGCATATCTCGCGATCGAAGGACAGATCACCGGTGGCATGGTCATCGCCGCCTCCATCATCGCCGGCCGCGCGCTGGCGCCGATCGAGGGCGCGATCGAAGGCTGGAACCAGTACACGCAGTCGAAATCCGCCTATGGGCGCATCACCGCGCTTCTCAATGCCTCGCCGCTGAATTTCGAGCGTCTGAACCTGCCGCGGCCGGAAGGGCGGCTAGATGTGGAGCGCCTTCTCTACGTACCGCAGGGCACCAAACGTGTCGTTCTCAATGGACTGACCTTTTCGCTCAACCCTGGCGATTCGCTTGCGGTGATCGGCAACTCGGGCGCCGGCAAGACGACGCTCGGCAAGATGCTCGTCGGCTCCATCCTGCCAACATCGGGCAATGTGCGGCTCGATCTCATGGATTTGCGCAACTGGGACCAGCGCCAGTTCGGCGAGAACATCGGTTACCTGCCGCAGGACGTGCAACTCTTCCCCGGAACGATCAAGGCGAACATCGCTCGTATGCGCGACGACGCGACGGACGAGCAGATCTACGAGGCCGCCATACTGGCCGACGTGCATGAAATGATCTCGTCCCTGCCGCATGGCTACGAAACGATGGTCGCGGCCGACGGCACGCCGCTTTCGGGTGGCCAGAAGCAGCGCATCGCGCTCGCCCGCGCCTTTTTCGGCGGCCCGCGTCTCGTGGTGCTCGACGAACCCAATTCAAACCTCGATCAAGCCGGCGACAACGCGCTGAAGCGGGCGCTCGAACACGCCAAGCGCGAAAAGATCACCGTCATCACCATCACCCAGCGTCCCGCGCTCTTGCAGAGCGTCGACAAGATCCTGCTGCTCGTCAACGGGACCGTGGCGCTGTTCGGCGTCCGCCAGGACGTTCTTTCCGCCCTGCAGACACGCGGCATTTCCGTCGAGCTCGGCTCGTTCGGCCACCATTTGCAATAGGATCGCACCATGTCGGACATCGCATCGGTTCATGACATTCAGTGGTATGCGGACGTCCCGCGGTCGATCTGGAAGCATACAATATTTGGCATCGCGCTTCTGGGTGTCACCTTCGGCGGTTTTGGTGCCTGGGCACTGACGGCGCCGCTGGCCTCGGCCGTGATCTCGCAAGGCAGCTTCGTGGCCACCGGCCAGAACAAGATCGTGCAGCATTTCGGCGGTGGCGTTATCAAGGAACTGATGGTGTCGGAAGGCGACGTCGTCAAGGCCGGCCAGCCTCTGGTTCTCCTGGACGAGACGGCGGCGCTGGCCAAGGATCGCGAACTCTTCCTGCGACGCGCCCGCCTGGAGGCGGTCGCCGCAAGGCTGCTGTCGCAATATGAGGGGCTCGACCAGATGAGCCTGCCCGGTTTTCTCGACGACCATCTCGGCGAGCCGGAGGTGATCGAGATCATCGAAAGCCAGAAGCTCAACTTCGACGCGCAGCGAATGAAGATAGAGGGCGAGCTCAGCATTCTCGAGCAGAACATGCTGTCGCTCGAATTCCGCGCCGAGGGCTACGACCGGCAGAAGGCATCGTACGAGCAGCAACTCGACCTTCTGCGCCAGGAGCATGAAGGCAAGGCGTCACTGTTCGAAAAGGGACTGCTGCGCGGCACTGAGTTGAAAGCGCTCGAGCGCGCCATGGCGGATGCCGAGGGACAGATCGGCCGCCTCGATTCCGAAATCGACCAGGCGACTGCGCAGGTGGAGCGCACGCGACAGGAAATCGTCCAGGCCGAAAGCGCCTTTCGGGAAGATGCTCTCGACCGGCTGCAAGGCATTCAGGCCGAACTTGATGTGGTCCGCGAGCAATCGCGCGAAGCCGAGAACGTCCTCCAGCGCGCCTCCATCGTCGCGCCCGTTTCGGGCACGATCGTTCGGGCCCATTATCACACCAATGGTGGCGTGATCGAAAGCGGCAAGGCGGTTATGGAAATACTGCCCGACGACGTGCCGCTGCTGATCGAGGCGCAGGTGCCGCGCACGGATATCGACAGCGTGCGCGTCGGCCAGCCGGCGACGATCCGTCTCGTCGCGCTGAACCAGCGCACCACGCCGGTCCTGGAAGGCCACGTGATCTACGTTTCCGCCGACGCGCTTTCGGACCAGCAGTCGCCGGGAAAGTCACATGACGTCTACCTGGCGCGCATCGACATTTCGCCACGCGAGCTTTCGCGCGTCCGCGGCTTCCAGCCGACGCCGGGCATGCCCGCGGAGATCATGATCCAGATCGAGGAACGAACCTTCTTCGACTACCTGGCCAAGCCCATCACCGACTCGATGGCCCGCGCATTCACCGAACGGTGACCTAGGCTCAGGACCTATTAATTCCGATTGAGATGTGATTCACGGTCTCCGAGAAGGAGGCCGTGATGGGTGATTTGT
>NZ_JBQVMV010000033.1:0-13123 GCF_052435475.1 Aliihoeflea sp. | reverse complement strand
TGCGACCGCATCAACGCAAGCGCGTCGGGAATTTCGCAACGATCCCCCTTGTGGGGAGGGATAAAGGGTGGGGGTCCCCTTCACAGGAACCCACCGCCACCCCTCACATCATCGCTTCCCGATCCCGAGCCAAGGCCCGCGACAACAGCACCACCGGGATCAGCGACGTCACGATGATCAACAGCGCCGCCACCGCCCCATCCTCCGGCCGCCCCCGCGATGCGTTCTCGTAGACATGCGTTGCCAGCGTGTTGAAGCCGAACGGACGCAGCAGGATCGTGGCGGACAATTCTTTGATCGTGTCGACGAAGACCAGCACGGCCGCCGTCAATACGGCGGGCCCGAGCAGCGGCAAAATCACCGCGCGTGCGCTTTGCCCGGGCGTGCGGCCGAGGCTGCGCGCCGCCTCGTCGATATTGGGCGGCAGCTTTTCCAGCCCCGAGCGGATCGACCCTTCCGCGAGCGCCAGGAACCGGATCGAGCAGACCAGCACCACCGCTGCCGCCGAACCGGTCAACAACAGCCCCGTCGAGACGCCGAACGCATCGCGCATCACCGCGTCGAGCGCATTGTCGAAGCGGGCGAGTGCGAACAGCAGCCCGAGCCCCATCACGGTTCCCGGCAGCGCATAGCCGACCATCGCGAACCGCGTCAGCCCGGTCACCAGATGCGAGCGCGCCAGCCGTGCCGCCTGGATCAGCACCAGCGCGATCAGGATGGTGATCACCGCCGTTGCCGTTGCCGTCAGGATCGAGTTGGTCAGCGCGCGCATCAGCGCCGGGTCGGCGAATTGCTGCAGCCGCCGCGAGGCATAGTCGCCGAAGACGTAGAGCGGGATGCCGAAGCCGGCCGCGACCGGCAGGGCGGCGGCGAGCATCGCAAGCGCTCCCTTGATGCCGGTCAGCCTCACGCGCGGCGGCTTCGCCTTCATCTGCGTCGCGCGCATCGCATGGTAGCGCTGGCGCCGCCGGGCCCATTGCTCGGCCATCAGGAGCGCGAAGACGATGACGAGCATGATCATCGCGATCTGCGCGGCGCCTTCGAGGCTCCCGCGATTGAGCCAGGTGGAGAAAACGGACAGCGTCAGCGTGCGCACGCCGAGATATTCCGACGCGCCGATGTCGTTCAACGTTTCCATCAGCACCAGCGCCACGCCCGCCGCGATCGCCGGCCGCGAGATCGGTAGCAGGACCTTGCGAAACACCTTGCCCGGCCGCGCGCCGAGCGTGCGCGCGACGTCCGCGACGTTGCGCCCCTGCATGATGAAGACGACGCGGGTCGTCAGGTACACGTAGGGAAAGAGCACGGCCGACAGCACGATCGCCGCGCCCGTCGTCGAGCGGATGTCGGGAAACCAGTAATCGCGCGTGGTGGCAAAGCCGAACATGTCGCGGATCGCGGTCTGCACCGGCCCGGTGAAATGGAAGAACTCGCCGAACGCATAGGCCGCCAGATAAGGCGGCACGGCAAGCGGCAGCACGAGCGCCCAGGCGAGCATCCGCCGCAGCGGAAAGTCGTAGGCGACGACGAGCCAGGCCGTCGTCACGCCGATCGTCGCCGTGCCGAGAGCCACCAGCGTCATCAGCCACAGCGTGGTCGTCGCCGCGCGCGGCAGCACGAAATTGACCAGATGCGGCCAGTCCTCGCCAGTCCCGGAAAGCGCGATGCCGGCGAGCGTCAGCACCGGAAGCAGCACGATCGCGGCAACGACGGCGCTCAAGCCGATTGCCAGCGGATGCCGCTGCCGCCGCGCGCGCGGCGCGGCAGGCGGGATGGCGGCGGTCCTGTCGATCAGAAGCTGGTCGGTCACGATGCGCTCATCGGAAAAACGGCGAAGGCCGGTCCGCTGCCGGACCGGCCTGAACGTCAGTTCTGGGCGCGAGCTTTACGAGCTCGGGCCATCGTCGAGGCCAACGCGATCCACCATTTCGGAGGCCGCGCGACGGTTTGCGGCGATGTCGGTCAGCGGCAGCGTGTCGGCGTTGAGCTCGCCGAAGGACTGCACGTCCGCGCTCGCCTCGACGCCTTCCTTGACCGGATATTCGTAGACCTCGGCCGCGTAGATTTCCTGCGCCGTGTCGGAGGCGAGGAAGCGCATCAGCTCGACGGCCTCGTCCTTGTTCGGCGCGTTCTTGGCCAGCGCCATGCCGGACACGTTGACGTGCGTGCCGGAATCCTCGTCGATGGTCGGGAAGATCACGCGGATGGCGTTCGCCCAGTCCTTCTGCTCCGGCTCTTCCTCATTGTTCATCATGAGGCCGACATAATAGGTGTTGCCGAGCGCGAGGTCGCATTCGCCGGCCATGATGTTCTGGGCCTGGTTGCGGTCGCCGCCATCGGGTGCGCGCGCCAGATTTTCCTTCAGGCCCTTCATCCACTCCTCGGTCTCGGCCTCGCCCCAATGGGCGATCAGCGAGGCGAAGAGCGCGATGTTGTAATCGTGCTGGCCCGAGCGAATGCAGATCTTGCCCTTCCACTTCGGGTCGGCGAGGTCGGCATAGGAGATGGCTTCGTCGGTGACGCGGTCCTTGGAGGCCCAGATCACTCGGCCGCGCTGGGTGACGCCGAACCAGTGGCCTTCCGCGTCGCGATATTCGGCCGGAATGTTTGCGTCGACCGTCTCGTCGGTGAGCGCCTGCGTCACGCCCTTGTCCTTCGCCGCCTGCAGGCGGGCGATGTCGACGGTGAGAATGACGTCGGCCGGCGAATTCGGGCCTTCCGCCGCGATGCGGTCCTCGAGCCCCTTGTCGAGGAACAGCACCTCGGTCGCGATGCCGGTCTCTTCGGTGAAGGCGTCGAGCACCGGCTTGATCAGGTCGGGCTGGCGATAGGAATAGATGTTGACGGTTTCCTGCGCGAGCGCCAGCGGCGCTGCAAGCATGGTTCCGGCGAGGGCGGCGGCTGCGAAGGCAGCCTGGCGCGGCAGCATCGACTTGAGTTTCATTTGGGTTGTCCTCCGAACAAAGGATTGCTGAGCGCATGGCTCACGGCCAGCGCGTCAGTGGCCAGTAATTGTTAAATCGGAGCGGAGTAGTCAAGTTATTTTGCGTGAGCGATCAATAGCTTGGAATGGTTCTAAACTATCCTCAGTCGGCCAGCACCCGGGTCGGCGGAAAGTCGATCTCGACCAGCGTGCCTTCGCCCGGCTTGGAACTGATCGCGAAGCGCGCCCGGTTGGCCTCCACCATCGCCTTGGTCAGCGGCAGGCCGAGGCCGGTTCCCTCCCGGTGGCTGCGCTTCAGCGCATTGACGCGCTTGAACGGCTTCAGCGCCTGGTCGATCTCCGACGCGTTCATGCCGATGCCGGTGTCGCGTACGCGGATGGCGATGCCGCCATCGGGCTCCAGCGCCGTCGACAGGATTACTTGGCCGCCCGCCGGGGTATAGCGCACGGCGTTGGAAAGAAGGTTGAGCGCGATCTGCTTGATCGAGCGGAGGTCTGCGACAACGTCCGGCAGGCGCGAGGCGAAGGAGGAGCGGATGATCACCCGCTCGCGGTTCGCCTGCGGCTGCATCATCGCGACTGCCTCGCCGAGCACCTCGTTCAGCGACACCGCCTCGTAGTTCATCTCCTGCTCGCCTGCCTCGATCTTGGAGATGTCGAGAAGGTCGTTGACGAGGTCGAGCACGTGATTGCCCGAGCGGCTGATGTCGCGCAGATAGTCGCGGTAGCGCTCGGTGCCGATCGGCCCAAAGCTCTCATTGATGATGAGTTCGGAAAACCCGATGATCGCATTCAGCGGCGTGCGGATTTCGTGGCTGATGCGGGCGAGGAATTCGCTCTTTTGCGACGACGTGCGCTCGGCCTCGGCGCGTGCCTGCGTCAGTTCCTCCTCGGCGCGCTTCCAGTGGGTGATGTCGCGCAGTACCGCGCAATAGCCGCCATCCTGCGGCAGCCGCCCGATGGTCATGAACAGCGGAATGAACCCGCCTTCCGCTTCGCGCCCAATCACCTCGCGTCCGTCATTCATCACCGATGCGACGCCCTTGCGCGCGATCCGCTCGACATAGTCCTGCGCGGTGCGCTGGCTTTCGATGGCGAAGAGTTCGCGGAAGGGCCGCCTCTCGATCGCACCGGAATCGAAGCCGAACAGCGCCTCGGCCGGCTTCGAGATCGAGCGGACCGCAAAGTCGTTGTCGATCAGGATCACGCCGTCGGTCGCCGTGTCGATGATCGTCTGGAATTCGGCAAGCCGCGCCCGCAATTCCTCGCCGCCATCTTCGGCGATTTGCGCCGCCGGCACCGGTTCCGTCACCGGTTGCGGCAAGAGCGTCAGCATCAGCGCCTTGGCGCCATGCCAGGGGATCGAGTGCAGATGCGCCCTGACCGGCAGTTCGCTGCCATCCGCGCGCTTCAGCGACAGAATGCCGTCTTCCCCGTCGTCGCAATCCTCGAACAGCGCGTCGAGCCCGCCGGCCTCGGCGAACGCGTCGAGCGAAGAAAAGCCCGTCAAGTCGAAGAAGGCGTGGTTCGCCAGATGCAGCACCTCGCCCGAATGGATCAGCGTCGCCACCGGAAGATGGTCGATCAGCCGGTCCTCGACGCCATCGTCGATTTCCGCGCGCGGCGCGAAGGCAGACGGCAAAAAGTGGATGCTGGCCGGCGCGGGTCGCTCGTCCTTCGCTTCGACAGGGGGCTCATCTGCCGGCTTCGCGTCCGTCAGCCGAACGACATTGTCGGCTGCGTCGATTTCGGATTCGGACGCTTCGGCCTCGGCAAACCGTGCGCGCTCCTGCGCCTGCCGCTCCGCCTCGGCCATCGCATCGACGGGCGCCTCCGTCTCCTCGTCGCCGATCTCCTTCTTCAGCTTTGTACCGATTTCCTGGAACGTCTGCCGGTCGCCGGGCGAAAGCGTCTTGCCGTTCGTTCCCGGGCGCACATCGTCGAGCCGCACCACCTTGTCGCTCGCGCGCCGCCCGAAATCCGGCAGGCCCGCCAGCACCGGCGTCTCGCCCTGGAACGGATCGTCGGGGTCGACGGGCTGCGGCTGCTTCGGGCTCATCAGCGCGAGACCGAGCTCGTCCGGGTCCGCGACCGCATCTGCCATGCGCGCGACGCCGAAGCCGCGAAACCCTTCGAACATGCGTTCGCGGTCGTAGACGGGCAGGGCGGCCAGATCGACCGGCACCTTCAGCGCGTGGCCTTCGACCGGCCAGAGCACGGTGCGTCCCGACCAGGTGTCGCGCCGGTCGAGCAGCGCGGCGATCTCGTCGTTGAGATCGAAGCCGAACACGGTCGCAACGTCGCGGAACGAGCGGCCGATCACGTCGGCGGCATTGCCGCCCACCGCGTCGATGAATTCGGACGAGACCTGCGCGAACCGCCCGCTCGCATCGGTGCGCCAGACGAAGCGGATCGGCTGCGTCGGCAGGACGCGCGGCTCGTCCGGCGCTTGCGGAACGGGCGCAGGGGCGGGGGCCGCATCTGCCTCGTCGACGGCCGAGGCGACCTTTGCCATCACGATCTCTTCCGGCTCCGCCTCAGCGGCGACCTGCGCCGACACCGCCGGCAGTTCCGCCTCAGGTGGGGCCGCAGCTGGTTCATCTTCCTCGTCGGCATCGACCTCGTTCGAGGTCAGGAGAAGGTGAAGCGCCGGTTCGTCGGTGAGCCGCGCAAAGCCGACCGGCAGCGTGCCGCCCTCGACCGTCACGAGCTTCTTCACCAGCCGGTCATGCTCGCGCGACACGTCTTGGACCAACGTCCAAAGCGTGGTGCGGCCGAGGCCGAGCTGATCGAAGCCCGAAGTCGTCGCGGCCACCGCGCCTTCGGCGTCGACGAGCGCTGCGGCATATCCTGCGTCCTCGATGCCCGATATGGCGGCCTTCATGCGCGCTTCGCCGCGCAGGCTCGCCGGGATCGCGAGCAGGATCGCCAGTTCGCCGCGCGGCAGCCGGATCTGCGCCGCCTGAAAGGTGGTCATGCGGCTTGCCATGCCTTGCGCAAGGCGCAGCGAGACCGTGCGCTCCGCACCGATCCGCGGATAACCTGAAAGGGATGCGATCTGACGCATGGCCTGCACCGAAAGCCCGGCCGGACTGTCCATCGCGCTCTCGATGTCGCCGATGCCGAAAAGCGCCGCGCCCGGGCCGTTTGCCCAGAGCACCCGCTCGAGATCGGGCGAGAGAAGCACGAGCGCGTCGCCGCGCGCGAACCGGTCGCGCACGCCGCCAAGTACGGCGATGTCGATGAAGGAGTAGGTCGCGGCCGTCATCGGTTTCCTGTGCTCGCGGGGTTCGCACCCCGCCGGGGCTTCCTCGCGGGGTTCGCACCCCGCTCGGACTTCAATGCGGGATTCGTCCCACTTAACCCTTCGTTAATAAAAGCGGATCGCGCCGTCGTCCACAATCGGCGGGCTTGCACGCCCGTTCGATTGGCGAAATGGTTAATCCACGGGCAGTTTTCTACCGCAACGCACGCGTCGATATTGCATTGCACAAAAATTCACTGTATAAGACCCGGAACAAACCAGCGGCCTCGACGCGACGGACCATGGCCGCACCAACCTGAAAAGGGACATGGCATGACCAAGACTGCCGCTAAGACCGCAGAGGCGATGGAAGCCGCTGCATTCGACGCCTCCAAGGCCACCGACCAGTTCCGCGCCTTCGCCGAGAACGGCATGGAACAGTCCAAGCAGGCCTACGACAAGCTGCGCTCGAACGCCGAATACGCCCAGAAGTCGATGGAATCGACCTTCGAGACCGCCAAGGTAGCCGGCACCGAAATGTCGAAGAAGTCGCTCACCGCGATGCGCACCAATGCCGAACTGGGCTTTGCCCATCTCGAGGCGCTGATGCAGGCGAAGTCGATTTCCGAGGTCGTGGAACTGCAGACGGCCTTCGTGCGCAAGTCGATGGAACTCGCCATGGAACAGGCCCGCGACTTCCAGGCTGCCTCCACCAAGGCGACCGAAGAGGTCATGAAGCCGATGAAGGACGCTTTCGAGAAGTCCGTGAAGGAACTTGAAGCCGCCTGATGCATTATTAAGCCAAGTTCCCCTGCTGACGGAAACCTCCTCCCTTCCGCAGCCGGGCACCGGAGCCGCCACCTCCTCCCGGCGGCATCCGGAACATGGAAAGGCCGGGTTCCTCCCCCCGGCCTTTTTCCTATTTGGGGGATGCCCGATCCCGCATCGCACAGCTTCCCTTCCGACAGGCATTTTTGCGCATTCGCCCTGCATTCCCGCTTGAAATCGGGCCTGAATGACCGTAATAGCCTGCCCAGCCAGTTGGTCATGCGCCAATTGGATGTGCGGTTGTAGCTCAGTTGGTTAGAGCGCCGGATTGTGGATCCGGAGGTCGCTGGTTCGACCCCAGCCAACCGTACCATTTGCTTTTTCCCCATCACCGCGCGTCCTGACGTCATTTTTCCGCGAAACTCTTCGCTGGCTTCGCACGTGTCTCATCGCACGATGAGAGGTGCGGACGTGCAGCAGTGGAATGAACGATACGAATGCGTCATGGAACCGACGCAAACCTGGCTCGTCTGGGATCGTGACAGGGACGAGGTTGTTGAACTTCCCGGCACCGTGCTCGTCGGCCTTTCCGGCGAGGAGGCGGTTGCGATGTGCCGCCTGTTGAACCGCAGGCAGGCCGCCTGAGGTCCTTGCCTCCCGGCGCCGCAAGGCCACATATTCGTGTGATCGGCCAAGAGAGGAATGAAATGGCAATCGCTTCGATCGAACTGCGCAAGGCCGCTACACTCGTCGCCGCCGCGCTTCTGCTCGCCGGATGCGGCGCGGGCGGCATGGCGCGTGCCGTCACGACGGCCGGCGAGGGGTTCGATCGCGGCGAGTGCCTGTCGGAGCAGTTTCGCACCGGCGAACCCTGCGATCAGGACCAGTTCTCGGACGAATAGAAAGGAAAAGGGCGCCGATATGGCGCCCTCGTCCTGTTCGGCAGATGCGCTCAGGCGGCTTTCATCGCGGCCGGATTGGCGGTCTTGTCGGCAAGCATCGTCAGGTCCTCGTCGGTCTGCGATTCCTCCTGCAAGGTCGCATCGAGCAGCTTGGCCGCATCCTTCATGCCGAGCGTCTCGGCCCAGCGCTTCAGCGTTCCGTAGCGCGTGATCTCATAATGCTCGACGGCCTGCGCCGCCGAAATCAGACCGGCGTCGAGCGCAGCCGTTCCCTTGAACTCGTCGAGAATTTCCTCGCCTTCCGCGATGATGCCCTCGATCGCGTCGCAGGTCTTGCCCTGGGCACGCTTGCCGATCAGTTCGAACACCTGCTGCAGGCGCTCAACATGGGTCTCGGTCTGCTCGCGATGTTTCTCGAACGCCTGCTTCAGCGCCGGGGCCGTCGCGCCGCGCGCCATCTTCGGCAGCGCCTTCAGGATCTTGCGCTCGGCGTAGTAGATGTCCTTGAGCGTATCGTGGAAGAGATCTTCGAGTGTCTTTTCCTTGGCCATGGGAAATATCCTTCTGCATCGATGAGGTTGGCTCACGAAACCGTGAGGAACCCTCCGAAGCTGCCGGATCGGCCGATGTTCCGTCGGAAAATTGGAGAGCGTCAGAAAAGCGTGCCCTGGCCGCCGATAGGCGTCGCTGGCTTGGGTTTGGGCTTCGGCTTCGCGGTCTCTCCCGCCGCCACGGCATTGACGTCGCCATCGGCAAAACGGATCGACAGCGCATCGCCCGTCGCGATTTCTGCCGCCCGCTTGATGAGGTTGCCGTCCGTGTCGCGCACCACCGCGAAGCCGCGCTCCAATATGCTCGTATAGGACAGCGACCCCGCCAGCCGCGCCGCCTGCTCGAAGCGTTGGCGGCGCCTTTCAAGCGCCCGGTCGATCGACTGGCGCTGCCGACGCTCGAAAGTGTCGAGCCGCTGACCGGCCATCTCGATGCGCCGCATCAGTGCGTTCGGCGTCACCCGGGCCGCATCGCGCGCAAGCCGGTTGCGCCGGTTGGTGACCATCGCCGAAAAGCACCCCGGCAGCCGCCCCGCGGCGCGCTCGGCACGCAGCTTCGCATCGCCAAGCCGCCGCGAAAGAATCGCCGGCGACAGGCGCAGCCCGCGGAATTTCTGCTTCTTGGCCTCGGTGTTGGCGATCAGCGCGCGTTGCAGCCGGCTCGCCGCTTCGTCGAAGCGCCGGCGCGGCAAAGCGAGCAGGGCATCGGCGGAGGGCAGCGCCCGTGCCGTCGCCCGCAGCGCGTCGCGCTTTCTTTGCGTGCAGCGCGAGACCGCGCCCTTCACCCGCGCCGAAAGCCGCGAAACGGCGGCTTCCAACTCGGCCTTCACCGGCACCGCCATTTCGGCTGCGCCCGTCGGCGTCGGCGCGCGCCGGTCGGCGACGAGGTCGATCAGCGTCCAGTCGGTCTCGTGCCCGACGGCCGAAATCACCGGAATGGTCGATGCCGCCACCGCGCGCACTACCGCCTCGTCGTTGAAGCCCCAGAGGTCCTCTAGGCTGCCGCCACCGCGCGCGACAATCAGAAGGTCCGGTCGCGTCATGCCGTCCGGCAGCGCGTTGAAGCCGGCGACCGCGTTCGAAACTTCCGCCCCGGTCGTCTCGCCCTGCACGCGCACCGGCCAGACGATGACATGCACCGGAAACCGGTCCGCGATGCGGTGGATGATGTCGCGGATCACCGCGCCGGTCGGCGAGGTGATGACGCCGATCGTCCTCGGCATGAAGGGCAGGGGGCGTTTGCGGCCCGTCTCGAACAGCCCTTCGGCGGCGAGCCGTCGCTTCCGCTCCTCCAGCAGCGCCATCAGCGCGCCGGCGCCCGCAGGCTCGATATTGTCGATGACGATCTGGTATTTCGACGAGCCCGGATAGGTGGTCAGCTTGCCCGAAGCGATCACCTCCATCCCCTCTTCGGGCCGGAAGCGCAGCTTCGAGAACGTGCCTTTCCAGATCACCGCCTCGATCCTCGCCCGGTCGTCCTTCAGCGAGAAATAGGCATGGCCCGACGAATGCGGCCCGCGATAGCCCGATATCTCGCCGCGCACGCGCACGTTTCCGAAATTGTCCTCGACGACGCGCTTCAGCGCACCGGAAATCTCCGAGACGGAATATTCGGCCGCGTTGGTCTTCGAATCGGTGGCGAGAAGGTCTGACATGCCGCTAGTTCTACCAACCGGGAAGCATCTGGCTAGGCCGCAGGCGCTTGCCGCGGCCGTAGGCGACGCCGGCGAAGTCGAAATGTCCGCTATCCTCGTTGGCCGGCGGCACGACCGAGATGTTGTCGAGGCTTTCCGAAATATGCCGCGCCAGCGCATCAACGATCTGGGGCTGGCTGGAATGCCCGCGCAAAATGCCGATCCGGCAATCGGGCAGCGCCCCGAACCCGTCCGATTCGCCAAGGATGCGCATGCCCGGCCGCAGCGCGCATTCGGGCAGCACTGAGACCGCGAGGCCCGACAGCACCGCCGCCATGATGACCGTCGCCGACCAGCTCGTGAAGATGATGCGATAGTCGCGGTTCATCTGGTCGAGCACGTCGCAGGCGGTGCGCCGCCACAGGCAGCTCGGCCGGCCGAGCGCCAGCGGCAAAATCTCCTCCTGATGCACCTCGTGGTTCATCGAGCCGACCCAGAGCAGCGGCTCGCGCCGCACCACTTCCGAGCGGCCCTTATCGTCGTCATGGGTGACGAGCGCGATGTCGAGCTGTCCGCGCCTGATCTGCTCGACGAGGTTTGCGGTCGGCTCGCACACGACGGAAAGCTCGACGCGCGGATTGGAGCGCAGGAATCGCGCCATGATCTCGGGCAGGAAGCGGTCGGCATAATCGTCCGGCGTCCCGATCTTGATATGGCCTTCTAGCGAATGGTCGTCGAAGGCGGCCAGCGTCTCGCGGTTGAGCCGGATCAGCCGGCGCGCATAGGCCAGCAGCCGCTCCCCGTCTTCGGTCAGCCGGTTCGTGCGCCCGTCCTTTTCGAAAAGCTGCTTGCCGACGCGCTCCTCCAGCCGGCGCATCTGCATGGAAACCGCCGACTGCGTGCGGTGAACCTCCTCCGCGGCCCGCGTGAACGAGCCGATATCGGCGATGGTGATGAAGGTCTGGAGCTGGTCGAGGTCGAGGGGCGCGGCTGGCATCGGATCAATCCATCATGATCGTTGATGCTAAATATTAGAAACATTCGTTCGACTAATCAATCGAAGCAACGCAATTTGCACGCGTCGGAGAAGCTTCGACGACGCGGCAGAGCCATCTGGAATCGGGTGGCGCGCCGTCGCCGCCAAGCTCATCCTGACCTTACCAAAGCCGTTTCATCAAAGGAGACCAGTCATGACCGCCCTCGATCACCACCCCACATATGCCGGTGCCGCCCCGACGCGCACGGATGTGGCGTCGCGCGTGACGAACGGGTTCAAGACTGTCTTCCGCGCGCTCTTCAATCGACGCCATATCGGCAATCTGGCGGAACTGTCGGACCATCACCTCGCCGATATCGGCCTGTTGCGCACCGACCTCCACCAGGCCGCCCGCACCGGCATCGTCGCCGACCCGACGGCGACGCTCGCCTCCCTGCGCCGCCGGCGCGAGGAAGAACGCTTCGCCCGCCAGGTCTGCTGACACGTTCAGGCAATCCGACCTGATAGCCACCAAGATTGCGGGCACTCCCACTCCCCGCCGATCCCCTTCGGCCGCCCGCATCCTGCCCGGTCTCTCCGCGAGACCGGGCTTTTTCTATCCCGCGAGCTTGTAGCTGGTCGGAGCGGGGATTTGCCGGCCGAGACCCTTGGCGGTCTCTATCCATTCCGCGATGGCGTCGCGAACGTTCGCGATCGCCTCTTCAGGCGTCTCGCCATCGCTCATGCATCCGGCCAGATCGGGCACGGTCGCCACGAATCCGCCGCCGTCCGCAGGCGGCAGCGGGGCAATCACCACGTGATATTCAAGATCCTTCATCGGTCTTTCTCAACGTGTCGATCATGGCGATGAGCTTGCGTATATATACAGCTTTGATGGGGCGCCTGAAAGGGATCGTCAGAATCGTCGCCGAACCAGGATGATGAACCTTGTAGTGCGACCCACCGCCTTTAGGTGGATCGCATCGAAGACCGCTTTCCGCGCAGACCGCCTGAATGTCGGCGATACGCCAGTCCGCTCTCGGATTGCTGCGTAGTGCGTCAAGTCGTTTGGACTTGCTCATCGATGACGCTTCACCCGCGCGGCTTGCCCCGCGCGAAGAAATCATCCACCAGCTTCGTCATCGCCTTCTGGTAGTCCGCCTGCTGCTTGCGGCCGGTCTCGAACATTTCCCCGAAGAAGTTTTCGAACGGAAAGACCTGCGCATCGGTCACCTGATCGCGCGGTGTTTTCGCCTCCGGCTGGCCGAACTGCACCATCTCCTCGAACATCTTCATGAACGGGTTGTGCGCATAGGGATCGGGCGCAGCCTTCGGCTTTTCGGTCGGCTTCGGCGCGAACATCTCCTGCATCATCTTGGCGTAGGGGTTGGCGAACGGATCGGCGCTCGCCGTCGGCGCCTGCGGCATCATCTGCCGGAACGCGTCGAGGAAGGGATTTGCACCCGAACCCGGCATCTGCCCCGTCGCCTGCTTGAAGAAACCGCCCATCATCATCGCCGCGAGCGACGGCATCATCTGGCGATAGGCTTCCTGCGCGATCCCTGTCGCCTGCGCGGCCTGCGCCGCAACGGCGCTCGCCAGTTCCTTGGAACCGAAGATCTGGCCGAGCGCGTCATTGCCGGCGGACACACCCTCCGGCGTGAACGCGCGCGCCGCGTCCTCGAAATATTTCGCGTATTGCCCGCCGCCCATCGCCGTCATGAACTGCGAAAAGCCGAACGGATCGGCCGTGTTGCGCTTCAGCGCCTCGGAAAAAGCCGGCAGCAGCGCCTCCAGCGCCAGTTCTCCCTGCTGGCGCGTCAGATTCATCTGCCGCGCGAGAAGATCCGCCGTCCGCCCGTTCTGCGCCTTCATCATCATGTCGTAGAGCGGCAGCATGTCGTCCTCCCGGGTTGGTTTCGGGAAAGACTAGCTGAACCGGCGAATGACACAAGCATGGGCCGGAGAAGTAAGGCAGCAGTCGGGTTTTGCGAATAGGACCCCCACCCTTTATCCCTTGTAACTTTCCTGCTGCCGCATCGTGTATTGTTTTCGATGCGGTGGCGGATGTGAGATCGATATTCCCGAGGGACGCCAAGCCCGT
>NZ_JBQVMV010000032.1:0-17189 GCF_052435475.1 Aliihoeflea sp. | reverse complement strand
ATCTCACATCCGCCACCGCATCGAAAACAATACACGATGCGGCAGCAGGGAAGTTACAAGGGATAAAGGGTGGGGGTCTGCCGCGCTCAGACCCGTCCACACTTCACCCCTGCGCGGCGGCCTGTTCGTCGCGGCGGCGCTGGACGTCTCGGCGTTTGTTGACCAGCGAGGCGAGGATGACGCCGATGCCGACGACGCCGATCAGGATTGTCGAGACGGCGTTGATCTCGGGCGTCACGCCGAGACGGACCTGGCTGTAGATGCGCATCGGCAGCGTCGTGGCGCCGGGGCCGGAGGTGAAGCTGGCGATGACCAGATCGTCGAGCGAGAGCGTGAAGGCGAGCATCCAGCCGGCGACGATGGCGGGCAGGATGACCGGCAGCGTGACGGTGAAGAAGGTGCGCGCGGGGGTGGCCCCTAAGTCCTGCGCGGCTTCCTCCAGCGATCGGTCGAAGGAGAGCAGGCGCGATTGCACGACGACCGCGACGAAGCACATCGAGAAGGTGATGTGGGCGAGCGTGATGGTCATGAAACCGCGTTCGAGCCCGATGGCGACGAACAGTAGGAGCAGCGACAGGCCGGTGATGACTTCGGGCATGACCAGCGGCGCGAACACCATGCCGATGAAGAGGATGCGGCCATGGAAGCGCGTGTAGCGCGTGAGCACGATGGCCGCGAGCGTGCCGAGCACCGTCGCGACCGAGGCCGACAGGAAGGCGACGCGGAAGGTTACCAAGGCGGCGTCGAGCAATTGCTGGTTCTGGAACAGCGAGACGTACCAGCGCGTGGAAAACCCGCCCCAGACCGTGACGAGCCGCGAGGCGTTGAACGAATAGATGACCAGGAGCAGGATCGGGATGTAGAGAAACGCGAATCCGAGCACCAGCGAGACGATGTTGAAGCGCGAGAGGCGGTTCATCGGCCGCGCTCCTGGGCTTTCGCCTGCGCCTGCTGGAAGAGCATGATCGGCACGACGAGGACGAGCAGGAGCACGATGGCGACGGCGGACGCGACCGGCCAGTCGCGATTGGCGAAGAACTCGTTCCACAAGGTCTTGCCGATCATCAAGGTCTGCGAGCCGCCGAGGAGATCCGGGATGACGAACTCGCCGACGGCGGGGATGAAGACCAGCATGCAGCCGGCGACGATGCCGGGCACCGAGAGCGGCACGGTGATCTTCCAGAACGCGCCGGCGGGCGTCGAACCGAGATCCTGCGCCGCCTCGATCAGCGAGAAATCCATCTTCTCCAGCGTCGCATAGAGCGGCAGGACCATGAAAGGCAGGTAGGAATAGACGATACCGATATAGATCGCCGTGTAGGTGCCGGTGATGATGAGCGGCGCGTCGATGATGCCGAGCCAGAGCAGGAACTGGTTGAGCAGCCCCTCGGGCTTCAGGATGCCGATCCAGGCATAGACGCGGATCAGGAACGACGTCCAGAACGGCAGGATGACGAGCATCAGCAGCAGCGGGCGCAGGCTGTCGGGCGCGCGCGCCATGGCATAGGCCATCGGGTAGCCGATCAGGAGCGCGAGGAAGGTGGAGACACCCGCGATCCAGACGCTGGTCAGATAGGCGTTGAAATAGAGCGCGTCGTCCCAGAGCCAGAGGTAGTTTTCGAAGGAGAGTTCGGAGAGGGCTTCGGTGAAAGCGGCCCAGCCTTCGGAAAGGTCGAAGGTCGGGGTGTATGGCGGCATCGAAATCGCGGTGAAGGATAGCGAAATCTTGAAGACGATCAGGAACGGGACGAGGAAGAAGACCAGCAGCCAGAGATAGGGGACGATGATCGTGACGCGCGAGGCGATGGCGGCGACGAGGCGGTTCATGGGTGGGCCACCGTTCCGGAAAGGTAGCGATCCGTCGCACCCCCCTCTGCCCTGCCGGGCATCTCCCCCTCAAGGGGGGAGATCAGTCTCGTCGATGGCGGCGCGGTATCGCCTTTGGAAAGGTAGCGCTCCGTCGCGCCCCCCTCTGTCCTGCCGGACGCCCTGGCCCGAGCCACGGGTCTCGGCCCGTCCTTCGGACCCCCCGCGAGGGGGGAGATTAAGCTCGTCGCCGACACCGCGTGATCTCCCCCCATGCGGGGGAGATGTCCGGCAGGACAGAGGGGGGCGCGAGGGAATGAGGCGTTGATCATTTCCGCCTACCGCGTCAGCACGACGCCGGCGTCGGCGGGGAAGGTGAGCCATGCGCGGTCGTTCCAGGTGAGTGGGTCTTCGCTGGTGCGGTGGCGGTTGAGTTCGCTCGAGCGGACGATCTGGCCGCCCGCGAGCTTGACGTTGTAGACCGTCATGTCGCCGAGATAGCCGATGTCCCAGACCTCGCCCTCGATGGCGTTGAGCGCCGAGTTTTCTGGCTTTTTCGACGAGATGCGGATCTTTTCGGGGCGGACGGCGTACCAGACGGTGCCCTCGCCCGCCGCATTTGCATCGTCGGCGCGGATGGTGACGCCGTCGGCGGTGGCGATCTCGATGCGGCCGTCATCGCGGCCGGCGATGCGGCCCTCGAAGATGTTCACCGAGCCGACGAAATCGGCGACGAAGCGCGAGGCAGGCGCCTCGTAGATTTCGGCCGGGGTCGCGACCTGCATCACCTCGCCCTTGTCCATGATGGCGATGCGGTCGGCCATGGTCATCGCCTCTTCCTGATCGTGCGTGACGACCATGAAGGTGAGGCCGAGCTGCTGCTGCAAATCCATCAGTTCGAACTGCGTTTCCTCGCGCAGTTTCTTGTCGAGCGCGCCGAGCGGCTCGTCGAGCAGCAGCACTTTCGGGCGCTTGGCGACCGAGCGGGCGAGCGCAACGCGCTGGCGCTGGCCGCCGGAGAGCTGGTGCGGCTTGCGCTTGGCGAATTGCTCGAGCTTGACCAGCTTCAGCATCTCGGCGACGCGCTTTTCGATGTCGACCTTCGCCATGCCGTCCTGCTTCAGCCCATAGGCGATGTTCTTCTCCACGGTCATGTGCGGGAAGAGCGCGTAGGACTGGAACATCATGTTGACGGGGCGGCGATAGGGCGGGATGCCGGCGAGGTCCTGACCGTCGAGCAGGATGCGTCCCGCGCTCGGCTCCTCGAAGCCGGCCAGCATTCTGAGCAGCGTGGACTTGCCGCAGCCCGACGCGCCGAGCAGCGCGAAGAACTCGCGCTCGTAGACATTCAACGAGAGATTGTCGACGGCCGTGAAATCACCGAAACGCTTGGTGACGTTCTCGAAGGCGATGAACGGTTTCGCGGTCGGATCGGTCCAGGGCGCAAAGCTGCGGCGGATGCTTCCCAGCGATTTCATTCGGGGCCCTCTGGGTCGGTCGGGAATGAAGAGGCCCGGATGAACCGGGCCTCTCGGATGGTTTACTGGCCGGTGACGATGCGGGTCCAGCTTCGGGTGACGAGGCGCTGGAAGCGGGGCTCGTAGGGCATGACCGTGAACATCTTCTCCAGCGTCGCATCGTCCGGATAGATCGCCGTGTCCTCGATGATCTCAGCCTCGATGAATTCCTTCGCCGCCTCGTTGCCATTGGCAAAGTAGACGTAGTTCGTCGCCCGCGCGATGACTTCCGGCTCCATGATGAAGTTCAGAAATTCATGCGCTTCCTCGACGTTCTGTGCGTCGGCGGGGATCGCCATCTGGTCGAACCAGAGCTGGGCGCCCTCTTCCGGCACCGAATAGGCGACTTCGACGTTGTTGTTGGCCTCGGCCGCGCGGTCGGCCGCCTGGAAGACGTCGCCGGACCAGCCGATGGCCATGCAGATGTCGCCGTTGGCAAGCGCGTTGATGTATTCGGACGAGTGGAAGCGGCGGATGTGCGGGCGCACGGCCAGCATGACCTCTTCGGCGGCTTCGAGATCTGCCGGTTCGGTCGAGTTCGGGTCCTTGCCGAGCCAGAGCAGGACGGTCGGCAGGATGTCCGTCGGGCTGTCGAGGAAGTAGACGCCGCAATCGGCGAGCTTGGCGAGGTTTTCCGGATCGAAGGCGATGTCCCAGCTATCGATTTCGGCCGTGCCGAGACGTTCCTCGACCATGGCGGGATTGTAGCCGATGCCGACCGTGCCCCACATGTAGTTGATCGAATAGGCGTTGCCGGGATCGTATTTCTCGGTTTGGCCTTCGACGAAGTCCCACATGTTTTCAAGGTTCGGCAGCTTGGACTTGTCGAGTTCCTGAAAGACGCCGGCTTCGATCTGGCGCGACAGGAACAGGCCCGTCGGCACCACCACGTCATAGCCCGAGCCGCCAGCCAGAAGGCGCGTCTCGAGGATTTCGTTGGAATCGAACACGTCGTAGACGACGCGAATGCCGGTCTTCTCGGTGAACTCGGCGATCAGCGAATCGTCGATATAGTCCGACCAGTTATAGACGTTGACGACCCGGTCCTGCGCGGCGGCCCCGCCGGCGAGGACGGCGGCAATGGCCGAAGCGGCTGCGCCGAGCAACATGTTGCGTGACTTCATTCGATGGCTCCTCTGTCGGTTTCTTGGGGCTCGCGAAAGCCCGGATATGCTTACGATATTTTTGTTTTTGCACTGCGGCAAGCCGCAAAGGCTTCACAGATAGGTGGTGCGCTCCAAAGGCGTGATCTCGGCCCAGAACGCGATGATCTCCGCCCGCTTCAGATCACGGTAGACCTTGGCGAGGAACGGCCCGAGCGCGCGGTCGGCGAACTTGCTCCGGGCCATGAGTTGCAGCGCGTCGTCCATGTCGTCGGGCAGCATCAGCCCGTCCTCGTCATAGGCATTGCCGTCGACGGGCGGCGGTGGGACGGCTTTCGTTTCGATGCCTTCGACCATGCCCTGAATGATGGCGGCGAGGACGAGGTAGGGGTTGGCGTCGGCGCCGGCGATGCGATGTTCGACCCGGCGGTTGGTGTCGTTCGAAACGGGGATACGGAGCGCAACCGAGCGGTTGTTCTCACCCCAGACGGCCCGCGTCGGCGCGTATGAGCCGGGCGTGATGCGGCGAAAGCCGTTCCATGTGTTGATGAAGATCAGGAGCGATTCCGGCATCGAAGTCAAAAGCCCCGCGACGGCGGATTCCAGCACCTTGCGGCCTTGCGGACCGCCGAAGATATTCGATCCCGACGCATCCAGCATCGAGGCGTGGACGTGCATGCCGTTGCCGGCATATTCCAAGAACGGCTTGGCCATGAACGTTGCCGTCAGCCCATGCGCGCGGGCGCAGCCGAGGACGATCCTTCGCAACATGATGACGTCGTCCGCCGCCTTCAGCGGGTCGGCGCGGTGCTTCAGATTGACCTCGAACTGGCCGGGCGCGGCCTCCTTGATGATCGTGTCGATCGGCAGACCTTGCGCGTCGGCCGCGTCGCGGATCATGTCGAAGAGGTCGGCATGTTCGGCCAGATCGTCGAGCCCGTACATGCGCAGCCGGTCGGGTCCGGCAGTGGCGCCGACCGGGCCGGGCATGCCGTCATGCCAGGCGGTGTTCGGGTCGAGCAGGTAGAATTCGAGCTCGAAGGCGACGACGGGGAAGAACCCCTTTGCGTTCACCTCGGCGATCTTCTTCTTCAAGACCTGGCGCGGGTCGGCCATGTAGGGCTCGCCCTCGGGGGTGAAGGTCTGGAGCAGGACCTGCGCGGTCTTGCGCTTGGCCCAGGGCACGATGGAGAGCGTTCCGCGCGTGGCGCGGCAGTAGCCGTCCTGGTCGCCGGTCTCGATGTGCAGCCCCGTCTCGGTGACCTCGCGGCCCCAGACGTCGAGGCCGTGCAGCGACATCGGGAAATTGACGCCTTCCTCGAAGGCCTTCTTCAGCGCATCGCCCGGCGCCCATTTGCCGCGCATGACGCCGTTCGGGTCGACCAGCAGGAACTCGACGGCTTCGATATCGGGATGTTCCTCGATGAAGGCGCGGTATTCGCGCTCGTGATCCGCGGAGACGAATTTGGACGCTGACTGTCCGCTCTGGGGCGGGGAGGTCGGATGGTCCGCGGATGTTTCAGGATGCGTTTCGAGGATGCCCGTTGCCGTGGGTTGCAAGATAAACCTGTCTGACTGTTGCCGATCCGCGAAGGGTGCCCCTCGCCTCGACCGGAGTCAAGCTTGGTTCAGGGACTGCTAATTCGGCTGCTGGACGCCTGTCACGCCGGGTTTGAGCGGGCGGCGCTGGCGGCGGAACTCGAGCCCGATATGGACCAGGAGCGCGGCGAAGACGACCGCGCCGCCAAGGATGGTGCGCGCCGAGGGCACCTCGGCATGGACGAGCCAGACCCAGACCGGGCCGAGCAGCGTTTCGAACGTGCCGAGAAGCGCGGCGAAGGCGGCCGGGATGAGCCGTGCGCCGGTGGCGAAGAAGGCAAGGCCGAGGCCGAGATTGAGCGCGCCGAAGGCGAAGAGGAACGCCATGTCGGGAACCGTTACCGCGAAGGTCGAGGTCTGCGTCGCGGCGAACGTGCCGGCGATGAGCGTTCCGAGGCACGTCGCGGGCGTCATGCGGACATGGGCGTAGCGGCGCGTGATGACGGTGGCGCAGGCGAAGACAAGCGCGATCAGCACCGCAAGGCCGTCGCCGATGGGCGAGACGTTTCCGGTGAGCGAATCCGACACCATGATGGCGACGCCGACGATGACGGCGGCAATGGCGCACCATGTGGCCAGCGAGACGCGTTCGCGAAAGAGCACGAAGGCGATGAGCGCGGCGATGAGCGGCACGCCGGCCTGCATCAGGAGAACGTTGGCGACCGTCGTATAGGAGAGCGCGACGACGAAGGAGGTCGACGCCGTGGCGAAGCAGAGGCCGACCGCGACGCCGGGCAAACCCATCTGGCGAAAGAGCGCCTTCGTGCCGGCAAAGCCATCGCGCCAGACCATGTAGCCGATGAGGAAAGCGGCGGCCCAGAGCGAGCGCCAGAAGACGACCGTCCAGGAATCCGGCGCCTCGATGAAGCGCGCGATGGCGCCGCCGAAACTCCAGAACAGGGCGGAGAGGAAGACGAGCAGCAGCCCGACGCGCTCCTCTCGCGGGGAGACCGCCGGAACGGCGGCAGGGACGGCGGTGACGGGCGCGACCTGCGACATGCTCGGTTTCCAAGGAACGCCGCAACCTTGCGGCCCTGCCATCTACTTCGGTCGGTCTGCCAATGGCGTGATCCAGCCAGTTCAGCTAATTGGGGCAATTCATGCTGCTCCAATCGCGCCTCTTCCTGTTCAGCCTTCTCATGCTGCCCGCGCTCGCCATGCTGGCGCCGCTGGTGCTTGGCGCGCCATGGCGCGTGTCGATCCGCCCGACCGGCGAGGCGGCTGCGGTGCTCCTGATCCTCGCGCTGGCGATCTCGCCGCTGAAGGCGCTGTTCGGCGCGGCGGCGTGGACGCGCTGGCTGCTGCGCCAGCGGCGGGCGATCGGGCTGGCGGCGTTCGGCTATGCGGCGATCCACATGGGGGTGTTCGCGCTGTCGATCGGCAGCCTCGCCGACATTGTTGCGGGGATGGCCTGGGCCTCGATGTGGACGGGGTGGGCGGCATTTGCCGCGCTTCTCGTCATGGCGGCGATTTCCAACGACCGGGCGGTGCGCGCGATGGGGCGAAGCTGGAAGGCGGTGCAGCGCCTTGCCTATCCGGCAGCCCTCCTGACGCTGGCGCACTGGCTCCTGCTCACCCGCGACTGGAACGAGGCGATCATCTGGTTCGCACCGCTCGGGCTCTTGCAATTGGCGCGTCTGGCAACGAGTTTGCGGCGCAGAGATTCGAACGGGAGGACAGGGCGATGAAGGCTGGCTGGTACGAGAAGAATGGCGAGGCAAAGGATGTCCTCGTCGTCGGCGAGATGGAAACGCCGAAGCCGGGTGTCGGCGAAGTCCTCGTCAGACTGATGGCCTCGGGCGTCAATCCGTCCGACGTCAAGAGCCGGCGTGGCCGGCCGCTGATCGCGCCGCGCATCATTCCGCATTCGGACGGAGCCGGGGTCATAGAGGCGGTGGGCGACGGCGTCGATGCTAGCCGCATTGGCGAGCGGGTCTGGACATGGAACGGCCAGTGGAAGCGGCCTTTCGGCACGGCGGCGCAGTTCATAGCGCTCCCTGTCGACCGGGCCGTGCGGCTGCCGGACGGCATCGATTTCGACGCCGGCGCGTGCATGGGCATTCCGGGGCTGACGGCGCTCCATGCCGTGAAGTTGCACGGCGACATCGCCGGCAAGACGCTTCTTGTGACGGGTGCCGCGGCGGCCGTCGGCCACTATGCGGTGCAGATGGCGAAGGCCGCGGGCGCGCGGGTGATCGGCACCACCTCGCCCGCCCGACGCGACCATGCGCTATCGGCGGGATGCGATGCGGTGATCGACTATCGCAGCGAGGACGTCGCGGGCCGCGTGAAAGAATTGACTGGTGGCAAGGGCGCCGACGGCATCATTGACATGGATTTTTCCTCGACCGCGGGCCTGCTGCCGGGCGGGATATTGGCCCAGCACGGCAAGTTCGTCTGCTACGGCTCGAACGTCGCCGGCGACGTGCCGGTGTCGTTCCCGGCGCTGCTCTGGGGCAGCCTGTCGCTGGAGGTCTTCGTCGTCTACGAACTGACGGCAGAGGAGCGCGCTGTGCGGCTGCGGGAGTTGAACGAGATGCTGGAAGCGGGGACGCTGAAACACACGATCGGCGCGACGTACGGGCTCGACGAGATCGTCGCCGCGCATGAGGCGGTGGAGGGCGGGAGGGTGACGGGGAATGTGGTGCTGCGGACCGGGTGAGCGACGCTAAGCGACCCGCCGCTCGACCTCGGACAACTCGCGCTCATCGACCAGCGCAAGATCGTAGTTGGACTGCAGGTTCATCCAGAACTGCGGTGTCGTACCGAAATATTTCGCAAGGCGCGCCGCCGTATCTGCCGTGATGGCGCGCGTTTCCCGAACGAGTTTCTCGATCCTGTCACGAGGAACGTGCAAGGCGTTGGCAAGCGCGCCTGCCGACAGATCGTATTCGACGAGAAACTCTTCCCGGAGGATTTCGCCGGGATGAACCGGACGGGGCTTCATCTCAGACATCGTAAGCCTCAATGATAGTCGACGATTTCAACGTCGTATGCATTTCCGTCCCGCCAAACGAAGCAGAGTCGCCACTGGTCGTTGATCCGCACCGAATGTTGCCCGACGCGCGCCCCTTTCAAAGGCTCCAGATTGTTCGATGGAGGCACGCTCATATCGGACAATGACGACGCGGCATCCAACTGCGCCAGCTTGCGCTGTGCCCGGGCCATCAGGTCAGCGGGAAATCCCTTCAACGACTTGCCGGACCGGATTGCGGGAATGCGCTTGTCGCGAATTGAACCGATCATCAGATTTGTATCCTGTGAAGATACGTTTTTCAATACCTCTTACTGAAAATCGAACGCGCTCAGTCCCGTCACCATCTCGTCCAACCCCAATGGACGTGTGACAGGGGGTTCAGCGCGGGCGAGGCAGCCGGTGCGTTCGCACAGGCGACAGGCGGGGCCGATGGGGACGGCGGCGAGCGTCTGCTTGCCGGAGCGCGGCTCGGCAGGGAGGGCGGAGGCGTAGACGAGGTCGTCCCTGAAGGCGATGTCGCAGCCGATGAGGATCGCCGTGCGGCGGGGGCGTTCGGCGAAGGCGCCTTGCGGGCCTTCGAGCGTACGGCAGATCGTCAGAAATTCGGCGCCGTCGGGCATTTCGACCGCTTCGACGAAGATCTGGCCGGGTTGGCCGAAGGCAGCATGGACGGCGAGTTTGGGACAGGTGCCGCCGAATCGCGCCTGCGGGAAGCCTTGCGCGCCGGCGCGGCGGAAGCGGTTTCCGGCGTGGTCGACTTCCAGCATGAAGAAGGGCACGCCGGGCTGCGTGGTTCGGCCGAGCATCGTCAGGCGGTTCGCCGCCTGTTCGAAGGAGACGCCGAAGCGCGAGCGCAGGACGTCGATGTCGTAGCGAGCACGGACGGCGGCGGCGTGGAACGCCTGATAGGGCATCATCAGCGCGTGGGCGGCGTAGCGGGCGAGTTCGAAGCGGGCGAGACGGCGGGCCTCGTCGGTTGACAGTTTCAGCGCCTGGATTTCGGCGGCGATGGCGACGTTCATGCGGATGAGGCAGGCCTCCATCGCGACTTCGCGCAACTGGTCGAAGGGCGAGAGGCGCTCGGAGATGAAGAGGCGCTGCGAATGGCGGTCGTAGCGGCGGCGCCAGTTGGGCATGGTTGCGACCGGGAGCACCTTGACCACGATGCCGTATTCGCGGCGCAGCCATTCCTTGAGCGCCGGCAGAAGTTCCTCACCGCCGAGAAGCTTGTTGAAGGCTTCGGCCTCGTCCTCGATCCTGGCGAAATGGTTCGGACGGCGCTCCAGCACCTCGCGGACCTCGTCGATCGGCAGGCGGGCGGCGGAGATCGTCGCCCTGCCCTCACGCGCGAGCAGGTCCGACAGATCCGACAGGCGTTCGGCCTGCTCGCGATAGGCGCGGTAGAGCTTGATGACGGCCGCCGATGCATTGGGGGCGCCTTCGGCGAGTTCGATCAGTTCCTGGTCGCCGGGCAGTTCGCCGGCGAGCAGCGGATCGACGAAGGCCTCGCGAAGGGCAGTGACCGCGCCGGCCCCCTCGCCCTGCAACTCGTCCGGCTCGATCTTGAAGACCGAAGCGAGCTTGAGGATGAGTTGGACCGTCAGCGGGCGCTGGTTGCGCTCGATGAGGTTTAGATAGGAGGGCGAGATGCCGAGCGCCTCGGCCATTGCCGTCTGGGTCAGGCCCTTGCCGTTGCGGATGCGGCGGATGCGCGGTCCGGCGAAGATCTTCTGGTCGGCCATTGACAGCGCCTTTACAAGGATGACGGTTGACAATTTTTACAGATTTACACGCTTCGTCGGTCAAGATCAACACAGCATGACCCGATTGGAATGCAGCTTTTGCGCAATTTTCTCGTTGTCTTTCGCAGCGCAATGTAAATCCGAAACAGCGCCGCAGCCGAAAGGTCCGGCAGACGATTTACAAGAGTGGAGAACGACATGACCGATTTTTACAACCTCGTCCCGTCCGCCCCCGAAGGTCGTTTCGACGGCATCGAGCGCCCCTATGCCGCCGAGGACGTGAAGCGCCTGCGCGGGTCGGTCCAGATCAAGCACACGCTGGCCGAAAACGGCGCCAACCGCCTGTGGAAGCTCATCCACGAGGAAGATTTCGTCAACGCGCTCGGCGCGCTTTCCGGCAACCAGGCCATGCAGATGGTTCGCGCCGGGCTGAAGGCGATTTACCTTTCCGGCTGGCAGGTCGCGGCCGACGCCAACACCGCCTCGTCCATGTATCCCGACCAGTCGCTCTACCCGGCCAATGCCGCGCCGGAGCTTGCCAAGCGCATCAACAAAACGCTGCAGCGCGCCGACCAGATCGAAACGTCCGAAGGCAACGGCCTTTCCGTCGACACCTGGTTCGCGCCGATCGTCGCCGATGCGGAAGCCGGTTTCGGCGGGCCGCTCAACGCGTTCGAGATCATGAAAGCCTTCATCGAAGCGGGCGTCGCGGGCGTCCATTTCGAGGACCAGCTCGCCTCGGAAAAGAAGTGCGGTCACCTCGGCGGCAAGGTCCTGATCCCGACCGCTGCTCATATCCGCAACTTGAACGCCGCGCGGCTGGCCGCAGACGTCATGGGCACGCCGACGCTGATCGTCGCGCGCACCGACGCCGAGGCCGCCAAGCTGCTCACCTCCGACATCGACGAGCGCGACCAGCCCTTCGTCGACCACGACAAGGGCCGCACGGTGGAAGGCTTCTACCAAGTGAAGAACGGCATCGAGCCGTGCATCGCGCGCGCCATCGCCTATGCGCCGCATTGCGACCTGATCTGGATGGAGACCGGCAAGCCGGATCTCGCCCAGGCGAAGAAGTTCGCCGAGGCCGTGCACAAGGCGCATCCTGGCAAGAAGCTCGCCTATAACTGCTCGCCATCCTTCAACTGGAAGAAGAACCTCGACGACGCGACGATCGCCAAGTTCCAGCGCGAACTCGGTGCGATGGGCTACAAGTTCCAGTTCATCACGCTCGCCGGCTTCCACCAGTTGAATTTCGGCATGTTCGAGCTCGCCCGCGGCTACAAGGAGCGCCAGATGGCGGCCTATTCGGAGTTGCAGGAAGCCGAATTCGCGGCCGAAGTGAACGGTTACACGGCGACCAAGCACCAGCGCGAAGTCGGCACCGGTTATTTCGACGCCGTGTCGATGGCGATCACCGGCGGCCAGTCGTCCACGACCGCCATGCACGAATCGACCGAGCACGAGCAGTTCAAGCCGGCGGCCGAATAACCAATAGCGGGCGGCGGATCATCGCCGCCCTGCCCTTCTCACCCAGGAGACACGGACATGACACCCAATACACGCGTCAAGGAACGGGCCGAGGAACAGTCGTCGGCGATGAGTGCAGACCAGCAGGCGGTCATCCGCATGGTGGCGAACGACCTCCACCGCCTCAACCAGTCGGTGATGAAGGCGGTCGAGGCCGGCGTCTCCGTCGAACTGGTGCGTTCGGCGCGCCACCATGGCGGCGAAGGGAACTGGGGTGACCTTCTGATCCCGGTCGTCGTGACGAAGGGCAACTGAACCCTCATTTGAGAGTGTTGCGCGCGGGCGAAACGTCCGCGCGCCGCTTTCGTTAAGGAAATCTTTTCCAAACGGAATTTTGTAACCTGAAATTGTACACACGCTAAACGCAACCCGTTGACATACAACCTCAATGATCCACTATCCCCGTTGCCGGTTGTAGCCGGCGGGGGTTGGTTCGAACGGGGCGGTGGCGGATGCAGGGGACGGACGGCAATAATCTTCCTCCCGAACGGACAGGCTACTCGCCGGCGCTGATGGGCCAGGGGCTCGACGGTGCTCTCGTGCAGATCGTCAGCTCGGCCCGCGTGAACGCGCTCGTCGTCTCCAAGATCGTGGAACGCTGCGGATTGAAGGCCTTCGCCACCGGAGTCGGCGATGCGATGGCGCAGTACAAAGATCGCCTGCCCGGCACCGTTATCCTCGACGGCGGCGCGACCAACCGGGAATGCGACGATCTTCTGGATGCCCTCCTGACCAGCGCCTGCGCGCTCAAGGGACGCCCCGGCATCCTGTTCGTCGCCAGCCGACATCTTACCGAGGATGAAGAGGCCGAGTTCGGCCCGCCGGATGCGGTGGTGGCAAAGCCGATCACGCCCGAATCGCTCCAGCCTGCCATCCGGCATCTCGTCGCGCGGCTTTCAGCGGCTGCCGCGCGAAGCTGACCGCCCTTCCAATCGCGGCGCTCCGGTGGCTATAATGCGGCCACTTTCAACGACTTCTGGTGATTGATGCCTGCCCCCAAAAAGCAAGACCGCGCGGCCCCCAAGGCATCGCGGACGCGCACTCCCCAATTCATGCAGAACCTTCGCGGCGTGAAGAACTGGAAAGAGGCGGGCGGCTGGCTCGAATGGCGCGGCATCGAGGACATCGAGTGCATCACCCCGGACCAGGCGGGCGTGGCGCGCGGCAAGATGATGCCGTCGAAGAAATTCACGTCCAACACCTCGCTCGCCCTGCCCTCGGCCGTGTTCATGACGACGATCTCCGGGCGCTACCCCGAAGACGGCAACGGCTTCGTCTATCCCGAGGACGATGGCGACCTGAAGCTTCTGCCGGACCTGTCGACGCTGTCCGTCGTGCCGTGGGAGAGCGACCCGACGGCGCAGGTGATCTGCGACCTCGTCCACCAGGACGGGCGCATGGTCGAGTTCACGCCGCGCAACGTGCTGCGCCGCGTGGTCGAGGCCTATGAGCGCAACGGACTGAAGCCGGTGGTCGCGCCGGAGATCGAATTCTATCTCGTGCGCAAGAACCCCGACCCCGACTATCCGCTGGTGCCGCCGATCGGCCGCTCGGGCCGTGCGATCGCGGGCGGACAGGGCTATTCGATCGCCGGCGTCAACGAGTTCGACGAGTTGATCGACGACATCTACCACTTCTCGGAGGTGCAGGGCCTCGAGATCGACACGCTGATCCATGAGGAAGGCGCGGGGCAGCTCGAGATCAACCTGCGCCATGGCGACCCGGTGGAGCTTGCCGACCAGGTGTTCCTGTTCAAGCGCACGATCCGCGAGGCGGCGCTGAAGCACGAGACCTATGCGACCTTCATGGCCAAGCCGATCCAGGGTCAGCCGGGCTCTGCGATGCACATCCACCAGTCGATCATCGACACGAAGACGGGCAAGAACGTCTTCACCAACGACGACGGCTCGGAAACGGAAACGTTCTACAATTTCATCGGCGGGCTGCAGCGCCATATGCCCAGCGCGCTCGTCATGCTGGCACCCTATGTCAATTCCTATCGTCGGCTGACGCAGGCTTCCGCCGCGCCGGTCAACACGCGCTGGGGCTACGATAATCGCACGACGGCATTCCGCGTGCCGCGCTCGGATTCGGCTTCGCGGCGCGTCGAAAACCGCATCCCCTCCTCGGACGCCAACCCCTATCTCGCGCTCGCCGCCTCGCTCGCCTGCGGGCTGATCGGCATATTGCGCGAGACCAAATGCGACGCGCCGACGGGGTCGAGCGTCAACGAGGACGAGATCGAACTGCCGCGCGGCCTGCTCGAAGCCGTCGAATTGTTCGAGGGCGACGACGATTTGCAGGGCATCCTCGGCACGCAGTTCATCTCGACCTATGCGGCGATCAAGAAGGCCGAGTTCGAGACGTTCATGGAAGTGATCAGCCCGTGGGAGCGGGAGTATCTGTTGTTGAATGTGTAGGGGCGGCGTGGCACGCTCGGCCATCTGCAAGGTGAAGACGGTTCGATGAATATCGAGGTCGAGATCAAAGCCGATACGAGGCGACGGGTGGCGGCGGTCGCGAAGCGGACCGGGCTGTCCGAGTCGGAAATCATCGCCGAGGCACTGGAGCACGGCCATTCACTCGAATGGCAGGAGCGTTTCGCCGACAAGGTCGCCGCCGGAATCAAGGCTGCGGACCGCGAGGAGTTCGCATCGGAAGTGGATATCGAGCGTATTCGCACCAAGTATCGCGACGCGTGAAGGCCGTTCGATGGAACCCTACCCGCGCTTGCCGACCTCGATGCCATGCAGAACTACGTTGCGGAGCGAAATCCGGCTGCTGCGTTCAGGATAGTCAATGCCATTCTGAATCGAGCCGCACATCTTTCGCAGACACCGGAAATCGGGCGGCCTGGACGGGTACAGGGTACGCGTGAGCTGGTCCTAGTGGATATCGGATACGTCGTCGCCTACAGGCTGCTCGACGGAGTGGAAATTTTGGCCGTGATGCACGGCGCTCGCGAATGGCCCGAAGATTTTGACTGAACACACCACCCCCTACCAATCCCCCATCTCCCCCGGCATCTCCTGGTATGAGGCGACGGTCGGCGAGCGGCCGGAATATGCGCCGCTCGACGGGAGCGTTTCGGCCGATGTCGCGATCATCGGCGGCGGGTTTACCGGGCTGTCGGCGGCCGCGCATCTGGCGAAGGCGGGCACGAATGTCGTGCTGATCGACCAGCATCGCTTCGGCGACGGCGCGTCGGGGAGGAATGGCGGGCAGCTTGGGACCGGGCAGCGGGCCTGGGCGGAGGAGTATGAGGCCGAGCTTGGCTTCACGCGGGCCAAGGCGCTGTTCGGCCTCGCCGAAGAGGCCAAGGCGCACCTGCTGGAATTCGCCGAGACGAACGCGATCGACATCGATTTTCGGTCCGGCCAGATGTCGGTCGTTCACAAGAAGCGCTATCTGAAGGACTATCAGGCGCATCCGGCGCTGATGGCCGAGCGCTTCGGCTATCCGCATATCACCTATATGGATGCCGACGAGACTGCGCGGCGGCTGGGTTCGACGCATTATCTCGGCGGCACTCGCGATACCGGAACCGGCCATATCCATCCGCTGAAACTCGTCGTTGGCACGGCGCGGGTTGCGGCAGAAGCCGGCGCGAAGCTGCACGAGAATACGCCAGCGACGAAGATCGAGAGCAGCGGCGGCAAGGTGAGGATCACCACGCCGCGCGGCACGATCACGGCCGCAAAGGCGCTGATCGCGGTCAACGCTTATGGCGGCAACCTCGAGGAAAAGAGCGCGGCGCATATCATGCCGATCGGCTCGTTCATCGGTGCGACTGTGCCGCTCGGCGATGACAGTCCGGTGCTGCCGGGCGGCGAAAGCGTCGACGATTCGCGTTTCGTGGTGCGCTATTTCCGCAAGTCGGCCGACGGGCGACTGCTCTTTGGCGGGCGCGAAATCTATTCGACGGGCGATCCGAAGGGCATCGCGGACCACATCCGGCGGCAGATCGCCGAGGTCTATCCGGAGCTCAAGGACGTCGAGATCACCCATCAGTGGGGCGGCTATGTCGGCATCACCATGCCGCGCAAGCCCTTCGTGCGAGAGATCATGCCGAACGTGATCTCGGCCGGCGGCTATTCGGGCCACGGCGTCATGCTGTCGAACTTCATGGGCAAGCTCTACGCCGAGACGGTGGCGGGAAACCGCGACCGGCTGAAGCTGTTCGAGGAACTGAAGATCCCGGCATTCCCGGGCGGGCGGGCGCTGCGGGCTCCGCTGATGTTCCTGGCGCTGAACTGGTATGCGTTGAGGGATCGACTTTGACGTGAAAAAAGCCGCCCGGCATGCGGGCGGCTTTTTTGGTTCGCTGACGGAGGGCTTAGCGGCCGCTCTTGTCCTCGAAGATCAGTTCGCTGCGGGTCTCCGGCGTCGCCATGGCAGCTTCCTCGGCGATCGAGGCGGTCGTCATCGTGTCGCGGGTGCCGAACGTGAACGGGCCCTGATATTCCGTGTTGTAGTCGAACTGGCTTTCGACGCTGGCGTCGTAGTTGCCGACATTGACCGGGCCCTGCTGCATGGCGAATGCCGAGCCGGAGACGAGGATGGCGGCGGTGGCGATCAGAACGGTTTTCATGACGTAGTCCCTTCGTTTTCTCTGTTTCAATTTCGGGCTGGGTTTTTGTCCCAGTCGCGAACAGTCACGAAGGTTTTGGTGGGGAAGTTTCGGAGGTTTCGCGGTTTCTCAGTCACAAAGAGTTTAGCGGCAGCTGATGAACCGAATGGCGGGTTTTGCGTTGCGCGCGGCTGGCAAGGGGTCAATTCGCGGAAACGGCACGGAATGGGTCCCTGTGTATCGTGTCCATGTCATAGTTGCTGCGGGCGGAAGACCGTTGGGTCCCTGGTCTTGAGACCGATATCCGGCTCTGGTCCCCGCCCGCTTTGATACACCTGAACAGTTGCA
>NZ_JBQVMV010000031.1:0-21040 GCF_052435475.1 Aliihoeflea sp. | reverse complement strand
GGCAAGCGCGATGCCGCTGGCGGTGTAGATGCCGGCAGCGGGCGTCTCGGCTCCGGCGTCGAAATTGACGACGGAGCGGGCAAAGCCACCGGTGACGGGATAGCCCGACGAGATGGCCGAGGCAATGTTGGCCGCGCCGAGCCCGATCAGTTCCTGGTCCGGGACGATGCGCTGGCGGCGCTTGGCGGCAAGTGTCTGCGCGACCGAAACGGATTCCACGAAACCGATCAGCGAGATCAGGAGCGCGGGGACGGCGAGCGTGCGGATGAGTTCGAAATCGAACACGGGCAAGGTCGGTACGGGCAGTCCCTGCGGAATGGCACCGACGAGGGCGACGCCTTCTTCGCCGAGATTTAGCATCGTGGCGGCAAGGATCGTCGCGGCGACGGCGGCGACGGGGCCGGCCTTGGTGGCGATGTCGGCCATGCGCGGCGACAGGCCAACCGCGACGAGCACTCGCTTGAGGCGCAGCCGCACGAAATAGAGGAAAGCCAGCACCGAAGCGCCGAGGATGAGGGTTGGCAAATTAACAGAGCCGATGTTCTCGGCGATGCCTATGACGATCTGCGGCAAGGTGTGCCCGCTGGCTGGAATGCCGAGCAAATATTTGAGCTGGCCTGCCGCAATCAGCAGGCCTGAGGCGGTGATGAAGCCGGAAGTGACCGGGTGGCTCAGGAAATTCGCGACAAAGCCCAGCTTGAACAAGCCCATGGCGATCAGCATCGCGCCCGACAGGAAGGCGAGCAGCATGGCGGCGGCGAGATAGGCGGGTGTGCCCTGCGCAGCGATTTCGCCGATGGCCGAGGCGGTCATCAGCGAGACAACCGCGACGGGACCGACGGCGAGCGTGCGGCTGGTGCCAAACACGGCATAGGCGACCAGCGGCAGGATCGACGCGTAGAGCCCGATCTCCGCCGGCAGGCCTGCCAGCATTGCATAGGCGAGCGATTGCGGGATCAGCATGATGGTGACGATGATCGCCGCGACCATGTCGTTGGTCAGGGTCGCGCGGGAGTAGTGCCGACCCCAGTGAAGGATCGGCAGGTAATCTGCCAGCCGGTTCATTGTCGTGGTCTTTCGGGTGTTGCCCGCGTCAGGCGGTGCGTGGTGCGGCGGTCCCCTCGGCCAGCAGGCGCGCAGCCCACATGCCGAGAATCATGGCGGGAATGAAGGCGAGCGTCCCGGTCGCGCCGAGGCCGAGCGCGGTCAGTGCTGGGCCGGGGCAGAACCCGCCGAGCCCCCAGCCGATGCCGAAGATGGCGGGGCCGGCGACAATGCGCGCGTCGAGGTCGTTGCGCGCCGGCAGGTGGAACTGGCTGCCGACGATCGGCTCGGCGCGCGTCAGCACCAGACGATAACCGACGAATGTCACCAGCATCGCGCCGCCCATGACGAAGGCAAGCGACGGGTCCCAGGTTCCGAACAGATCGAGGAAGTTGAGGACTTTTGCCGGGTCCGACATGCCGGAGACGACCAGGCCTGCGCCGAAGAGGAGGCCAAGCGCGAGATTGACGAGGAAGGACATGGGATCAGGCTCCGATGACGTGGCGGACGAGGAAGACGGTGACGAAGGCTGTCGCCATGAAGACGCCTGTGGCGACGATGGAGCGAGCCGACAGCCGCGACAGACCGCAAACGCCATGGCCCGATGTACAGCCATTGCCCCAGACCGAGCCGAAGCCGACGAGAAGGCCGGCGGCGATCATCAGCGGAATGTTGGACGAGACAGTTTGGCTGATCTCGACGCCGCCGAGCGCGATCATGGCAAGCGGCGCGGCGACGAGCCCGACGACGAAGCCGAAGCGCGATAGGAACGCCCCGTCGCGATAGGGCGGCAGCAGGCGGCCGGCGATGCCGGAAATGCCTGCGATGCGACCTTCCCAGAGCATCAGGAGGACGGCCGACAGGCCGATCATCATACCGCCGATCAGTGAGGCGAGGGGAGTGAATTCGGTCATGGGGTCGATCCTTTGGCCGGCGTCGCGCAGAACATGGCGTGCATCATCGATATGAACTCGGATACGCGGCCGTCTTCGAGCCGGTAGTACATGTGCTTGGATTCCTTGCGGCCGGTAATGAAGCCGGCCTCGCGCAGTTCGGCGATTTGTTGCGACAGGCCCGGCTGGCGGATGCCGAGCGTGTCTTCGAGGTCGCGCACCGAGCGTTCGCCATCGACGAGCGCGCACACGATCATCAGCCGCGAGGGGTGGGCGAGCTTTTTCAGAAACTCCGCCGCCTCGCTGGCATTGTCCACCATCTCGGCGGTCTCTTGCGACAATTCGCGGGTCATGACGGTCAGTCCCATGCCGCGCCCTCCAGAACGTCGAGGGGGAATTTGAGGTACCGCTGGCCGTTGGCCTCCGGCGCGGGCAGGCGGCCGCCATTCATGTTGACCTGCAGCGCGTGCAGGATCAGCTTGGGCATCGGCAAGGTCGCGTCGCGCTTCTCGCGGACGGTGACGAACTCGTCCTTCGAGCGGCACTTCGACATGTGCGTGTTCGCCGCCTTCTGTTCGGCGACGGTCGACTCCCACCGCGGCTCGCGCCCGTCCGGCTGATAGTCATGGCCGACGAAGATGCGCGTCGCGTCTGGCAGGGCAAGGATCTGCTGGATCGAATCCCACAGCCGCGATGCGCTGCCGCCGGGAAAGTCGGCCCGCGCCGTGCCGGAATCCGGCATGAACAGCGTGTCGTGGACGAAGGCCGCATCGCCGATCACATAGGTGATCGAGGCCAGCGTGTGGCCGGGCGAGAACAGCACCTTGGCATCGATATCGCCGACCTTGAATGTCTCGCCTTCGGCAAAGAGCTTGTCCCACTGCGAGCCGTCGGCGGGGAAGTCGGGCCAGTTGTAGAAGCCCTTCCACAGCCTCTGCACCTCGACCACCTTCTCGCCGATCGCCGTCGGTGCGCCGGTCTTTTCCTTCAAATAGCGCGCGGCGGAGAGATGATCGGCGTGGGGATGGGTATCGAGAATCCATTCCACCGTCAGGCCTTCACTCTCGATGTAGTCGAGGATCGCATCGGCGTTGATCGTCGCCGTCGCCCCCGACTTCTCGTCGAAGTCGAGCACCGGGTCGACGATCGCGCACTTGTTCGTGGCGGGATCGGAAACGACGTACTGTACAGAAAAGGTACGCTTGTCGAAGAAGGCCTTCACGTCGGGTCTGTTGCTCATCATGACACTCGGTCCGTAATTTGCGTTTTCGCGTTCGTTTATTGATTGTTGGCGTCGAGCCATTTCACAGCGCCCGATAGGTCGACACCGAGGCGCTCTCCGAGCGGCATGACGTCGCTCTTTGCCATTCGGCCGTCGAGCACTTCACCGATCGCGTAGAGCGTCGCCGAGCGCGTTCCGGTCTTGCAATGGGCGAGGACGGGGCCGTCGGCCCGGGCGAGCGCAGCCTGGAAATCGGTCACATGGCCCTTTGTGATCTGGCCGGGAACGACGGGAACATGCGCGTAACCGAGCCCTTCGGTTTCAGCGATGCGGCGGTTCTCCGACGCGGTCGGCTGTCCGGCTTCTTCGCCGTCAGGACGGTTGTTGACGATGGCGGCGATGCCCCTGGCCTTGGCCGCAAGGATATCGCCGGCGGTGAGCTGCGGGGCGATGAAAAGCTTGTCGGAAACCTGTTTCATGCGTCTCTCCTCGGGGGAAGCGGCCGAGCCGCCCGTTTCGATGTTCTGCATATAAAAACGATTGCAAAAAAACGCAATAGATAATACGAACATTTTTGCCGCGACATATCCATCCGAGCGCGCAGGATTTGAAGCATGATCGAACCGCAAATCGGAATCGTCGCCAACCGCAGCCAATTTGGGCATCAGCTCTTGCAGGTGCTGCTTGTGGGCCTGACGCTCGGCATGGTTCGAACGGTGGTTCCGGCGTTGGCCGAGAGCGAGTTTGACGTCGCCCGCGGTTCGATCCTGCTTTTGTCGTCGTTCGTCGTCGCCTTTGGCCTCGTGAAGGGCGTTTTGAACTTTGTCGCTGGCCACCTGTCGGAGCGGGTCGGTCGCAAGCCCGTGCTGCTCGCCGGCTGGGTCGCCGCGTTTCCGGTTCCCTTTCTCATTTATTTCGCGCCGACCTGGTCTTGGATTGTCGCCGCGACCGTTCTTCTCGGCGTCAATCAGGGTCTTTGCTGGTCGATGAGCCAGACAGCAAAGCTCGACTTTACTCGACCTGACCAGCGCGGCCTTACTCTTGGTCTCAACGAATTTGCCGGCTATGCAGGTGTGGCCGCCGCAGGTATCGTCACCGCTTATTTGACCGAGAGCCTTGGCATGCGCGTCGGCCTCCTGGTGTTCGGCATTGCTGTCATCGCCGCCGGCACTTTACTGGCCGTGTTTGGTGTCCGCGAGACGCTGCCGTTCATCCGTCCTTCCGCTGATCGGAATTGGAGTCCCGGCCAGGACGAGTCACTGCCCGGCACATGGGCGGTGTTCGCTCTGATGTCATGGCGGGACCGCCGTTTGGCGGCGTTGTCGCAAGCGGGCCTGGTAGAAAAATTCGTCGATGCGCTTGTCTGGGTTGTCCTGCCCGTGCACCTTTTTGCAGAGGGCGTTCCGCTGCCGCAAATCGGCTGGATCGCGGGAACCTATGGCGTCGTCTGGGGTCTTGCCCAACTTCTGACGGGGCCGCTCTCCGACCGGATCGGCCGGCATGTCCTCAATGTCGGAGGCATGTGGGTCTGCGCCATCGGAACCGCTCTTATGGTGTTGCTCGAAGGGTTTGCGGGGTGGACCGCTTCTGCTGCCCTTACCGGGTTTGGCATGGCGATGCTCTATCCGAACCTGTCGGCCGCCGTCGCCGATATCGCCGAACCGACATGGCGGGGCTCGGCGATCGGGATCTACCGCTTCTGGCGCGATCTGGGGTATGCGATCGGCGCGCTTGGATTTGGCCTTGCGGCAAGTCTTGCCGGGACGCTCGATGCGGCGTTCTGGTTTGTCGCAGGCTCCATGCTCGCATCTGGAGCGCTGCTGGCACTGTGGGGTGGGGAATCGCATCCCAGCATGTTGGACAAGGCTCCAATCGGCCCCTGGTCTTCTCGATGATACGACGCTATCCGCCCCCTATGCCGTGCGACACGGATGCAACATGGGTGGCCGCGCAATAGCCTTATCAGTCTATGTCGCCAATCTGCTGCCCCCGTACTAGAATGAAGAGACCGCTCACTATTTCTTGCCCCCCGCAGAAGCGAGCGGTTCAAGAGCGGTCGATGGCGTCACCGGCATCGGCCGCTTGTCGTTTGGAGCGGCTTCCAATAAGCGCCCGAAATTTCGCGAACACGAAGAGTTAATCAGACCGCCTAACCTCAAGGCTGTCGTGACAGCGCAAGTCAACTTCTCCGTCGCGGTGTGGTCGGTGACTCTTCCTGGAGCACAGCCGCTTTTTCATTTGCACCTGCCCATACGAAAGTGATCAAGCAGCGCTTGAAGAAGTCATGGCGTCAGTCCAGAAATTTGGCAACCGGGTCTACCTGGAAGACGGTTTCCCTGATGCGGAAGAAACTCTTCACTGAAGGCGAACATTCATTGCTGAGCGATGTTCAGTCTCTAGCGAGCCCTATCGTTTGTCCCGCCTGGTTTGAAGATCGCCTGAACAACTGACATGGGGAGAGCGTCGCCGACAATGTGCGGTGGTTACCTGAATGTCCGCTCTCCCAGTCTTACTGCCCAAGAGCGGTCAGTCAGGTAACCACCCCAAGTTTGTCATTGGTTCGGGCCGTTATTCCGTAGCAAGTGCACCTGGTTCCGGCCGCGGCAAAGCCGCCAAATTCATCAGGAAGCCGCTTCCCTTATCGACCGCGACCGCAACTCCATCATGGAATGGAATTGGACGCCTCGAGTTGCCGTCTCTGCGTTAGCAACGCTAACCGCAGGCGCTTCAGCTGCTGCGCCGAAGGTCGTCACCGAGATCGTCAAGCGGAAGGTCGAGGTGCCGCGCAGCCTTTTGACCTGTTCGCCGGAACCCGTGGAACGGACCGCTTGGATATCGCAGTGCGACGACGCCAGATACATGATCGATCTCGCTGAAGCTCGCGAGGACTGCCGGACCAAGCTCGATGCAGTCCTGCGTCTGGTCAAAGCCGCCGATTAGGACCTCGGCGGCGGAGGAGGTCCACACCTGGCGGGCATAGGCGGGGCAGGCGGCTTCGGTGCCGAAGTTCGAGCGATCAGCCTCGCGGGGGCGGCCTTCGGCGCGGGCGTCGGTACGGCAACCTCCGGCGCTTCAGGCGCGGTGTATCCGGACCGCCATTCGTAGTCGACCTTCGGCGAAAGGGGTGGGCGATTGAGTCCAAGGAACTCGTCCCGGCTCTGTCCGGGTTGCCAGGTGTCGGCCAGCGCCTGCATTTCGCGGCGAAAGTCCTTTTCCTCCGGTGTGCCCTCGATCTCGTATCGACCTTGCGGCGCGCGGTCGAACGGCCAGCGGACGCTGCCGACCCTGCCGGGACGGATCGGCGTATGCTTGATCACCGTCGGCTTCGTCGGACGGACGTCGCCGCCGGTCATCGGTGTCTTCGTCTTCATGCCGACATCCTTTGCTTCTTTCGTGCGGCGGATTTCTCCGGATCGACCCCGGCGGCGAATTCCAAGTCCGCGACCTGTGCGGGAGTCGGAGTCCATCGAAACGATGGATAATGGATCCCGCACCTGATTTGTATGTACGGACACAGGTCCGTCATGTCCCCGAGGTCGACCCGGGTGTGCTGCGCGAGCGCCTTGGGTTCGGCCTCGCGCCAGCGTTCCCGCAGATCCCAGGCGTCGTCCCGTCGGCCGCCGGTGTGGAGGTCGCGTTCGCCAGGAATGCCGTAGGCGTTGAGGACGGCGGCGATGCGGCCGATCTCGAGATCGATCGCGTGTCTCATCAGCTTGCCGAGGTCGTCGGCAGGGATGCGGCGCGCGTATGTCAGATCCGAGAGATCGCCGTACGCCCTCATCGACCGCTCGGATCGGCCAATGGGTCCGCCCTGCGCGGCGAGCGTTTTCACGCCGTTCGCCGCCAGCAGGTCTTTGACCGCGTTATAGAGTTCGACGATCTTCTTCGGCGACGTCGGGATCACGCGAACGCCCTCCGGGCTGCCGCCGGCCGGCGAGGCTGCCGCTCGTACGACGTCGAGCCGTCCGAAAATGCGGTGCCGATCATCCAGCCGTCTTCGCCGTTGGCGGAATCGAGATAGGCGTAGGCTTCGGCGAGATCTTCGCTCTCATACTCTTCGTAGCCGTCAGGATTGCTGACCACATACCCTGTCACCTGCGGCGCTTCGGCGACGTCCCCGTCGAGGTCGAACCCGCCATGCGCGTTGACATAGTCGTAGATGTCCGTCGCGCGGACGGCGAGACGGTCTTCAGACTCGTAGACGCGCGGCGAGCCCGGCAGCATCGCCTCGAGCTTTGCGATCGAGCGCTGAAGCTTCGCGATCTCGCTTCGGATGATGGTCTCGGTTGCGGTGTTCATGTTCATCAGAACGTCTCCTTCATCTCAGTCAGAGCTTCGAGAAATGCCAGGGTTTCGCCGCCGGTGCTGAAATGCGGACGAACGATCCTGACCGCGCGGTCGAAAGCATCCGTGAGCTTGTCGCGACAGGCGATCTCGCGCTCTTTGCAGTCGTCGCTGAGTTCCGCGAAAGAGCTTCTGGACATCAGCACCAGCCTGAGAAGCGCGTTCTTTGCGATCGCGATCTCCTGGACCGCGGCCTTCACTTCTTCGCTCGGCAGTGCCGGACCCCCATCCTGTCGGGTTTCAACGCCCAGGCGATGAGCGCGCCTGATCGCTTCAAATTCCGCGTCTCTTTTTTCGGTGTCAGTGCTTTGCATTTGAGTTTCCCCTTTCGGCGACCGCTCGATTGCGTCCGCCGCTAGAAGAATGGTGATGCGTGGCCCGCTGCGGCACAAGCATTTTCCAAACTGGATTTTCGCGACCCCGGCTAACCCCGTCACCGACTGATTTCGTCAACAATCTGGCTGTCGGCGGCGGCCGGCGGATGGACTGGAGCGCCGGCGGTTTTGTTCTTGCACGCCGGCGGATCATGTTTTCGGAGCGGCATGGGTGCCGCCAGGGGAGAACCACAATGAGATTTCTACAAATCATCGGTCAGCTGATGAAGGTCGCCGGTCAGTTCGTCGTGAACTGCATCAAAGTCCCGTTCAACTTTCTCGACTACGCGCTGAGCAAGGTTTTTGGCTCGTCCGAGGGGCGGCTAAATCCCGCCCGCATGATGGAAGCCGCCCGTGGCGGTGGCGCTGCGTCGGCGGCGGAAAGCGTCGCCGAAAGCGCGCTCGAAGCCGTACAGGCAAGGGCGCTGGCTGCCGAACGAAAACGCGAGCGGCAGTCGAACTCGGTCGGCGAAGTCGTCTATGCATACGCTTCGGCGACACCGGCGGACCGCCCCGGGATTTCGCTCGCGGGCGTGCCCAACCACGTTCAGGACTGGCTGCTCGGGCTTCCGGAAGTCGACCTGCGTCGCCTGTCCGTCGCCGGCCGCACTGCATGCCAGCGCGCGTCCGAGGGCAAGCGTTGCGGCGTCGTCGGTATCTCGTATCCCCCGACCTACGGTGCGGTCGCTGCGGGGGAGGCCGGCCTCCTCTCCCGCCCGGCGGTCGAACTCGCCCGCCAACCGAGCCGTAGCGACCTTCTCGAGCGGGTCCGGGAGCGACTCGTCTCGAACTTGATGAAGCCGGTCTGAGCGTTACGTAACGGTTTGACGACATCGCCCCCGGGAGCCTAGCGTTCCCGGGGTTTCTCATGCGCGGTCGTGAATGTTCCACTTCCGTTCCCGAGAACCCGCCCGGGAACGACGGTCTAGCCGAAGACCGGGTTCGGCCGCTCGAAGCGTGTCGCGAACCTCGAGCAGCTTCGGCGCGTACGCTGGCTCTTCGAGAACAAAGTCGCCATAGCGCTCCTTCAGCCATTGCCAGTCCTCGTCGGAGATCGCCATGACGTCAGTCTGCACGGCGGTTGGCCATGCGGTCGATGAAACCCTGGCGGTCGGCGCACGCTTGGCGCAGCCGTGCGTTTTCGGCCGTCAGTTTGGCGACCTCGTCCAGCGCCTTGCGCGCGAGAGCCGACAATTCGACGACGTCGCGTTGCGCCTGAGCGAGAGCGACGAGCGTGTCATTCTCGGCACGCCTCTCGCGGGCAGCACGCATTGCGGCGATCCCGCGTTCGTGGCAGCCGACGACACCCATTGCCAGTCCGGTCGTGATCAAGCCGAGCTGTCCTACCGCGACGCCCGCCGGGTTCCTGCTGTTGTACATGCTGATCTCCCGTCTTCGCTAACCGTCCTCGCCATATAGGGGGCAGGGGAGTCCGTGAGAGCCCCTTGATTTCGACCGCCCGCGTTCGGGGTTAACGGAATGCGATCGCGGTTGCGGAATGCGGCCGGCCTGAGCAGGATGATGCGTATGACCGACGTCGCGATCCAAGTCTCGAAAGACGGCATCTCGTATGCTGTGATGCCGGACCCGCTCGACCTTGACGCTGACGTCGAGATCAAGGCCGCTTTCCGTCGCTGGCCGACGTGGGACTTCGGACACACACCGCTGCCGCGACATCTCTACGAACGCTACCTCGCGTTCGACCTGGTCTTGCGGATACTGCGTGCCGGCGACGCGACCGGAGCGATCTGGGCCGTCGAGGTCGGAGTTGACGAACGCCTAGTGGGAGCAGTCGAGATCGCCTTGGGCGAAGCCGATGTCGGCGTGGCCCTCCAGGAGCCGCACGTGGACGGCGCGGCCGGCCTGATGAAGGACTGGATCCGGGAGATCGGGGAAGCGACGCCGTTGCCGCTGGGAATGTAAACGTTCAGGCAGCGGCGAAGGACGCAGCACCGAACAGAGGGACGAAAGCTGAGATCTCATCATAAGAGAGGGCGCGGTCGAACTGCGCCGAACAGTCCTGATAGCGATCGATGAACCCGCGCGGTGCGATCAAGACCGTTTCCAAGTCGTGATAGTGTAGCCATTTCGGGGTTCTGGCACATTGGATGGCGCGACGTCTGTAGGCAGCTGCCTGATCGAAGGTGAGCTTGCCGTCGAAGGGCTTGTTTTCAATGTGGAATGCGAAGCGTAGGCCGCCGGGTGCCTCGAACACGGCGAAAAGGTCGGTTTCGGATTCAGTGCCGTCATTGAGCTTGATCCACCAGTGCTTCCACCAGTGCTTGGCCTTCCTCACGCGGGACTGCTCTTCATGCAGCAGGCGGGCGGTGTCGGCGAACCGTCCGAAACGAGACCCGGCTAGCAGCCAGTGTTGGAAGACCTGGTCGGTCTCCAGCGTGTCGGCGAAGGCGTGATCGAGTTCGACTTCTGATATCCGCATGCGAAGCTCCCTGCATAGAGAGAAACTACCCGCCACAGGCTTCCGGACGGTTAACCGTCAAGCTGCAGAAAATCCATTTCGGCCGCAGGAAAGGCGTTACTGATGGTGGTGGGTACCGCCGTGAATCTTGCACTCGAGCAATGCAGGCTGGTCGCACTCGCCCGGCGGCGACATTTCGATGAAGCGCGAGTCCTGATCTCGGGAACGCCGGGCGAGTCTAAACCGTACGCTGAGTGCGAGCCTCGCGCCGGTTCTCCACCCACTGCCAAGCGAGCCGAAGCGCGTCCGTGAGGTCGGCAAGGTCGGCGTCACCCTCGTCTTCCCACGCCCTGAAGATTTCGCCCCGATGATAACAGCAAGCGATGCGGTGATCGGGAGCGAAAATGACCCGGCCCGCTCCTATTTCCGGAGGAGATGCGAGGACCCAGCGGTACTCGCCGTCGCCCTCGTCGGTAAGGCAGCGTGCCATGTCTTCGAGAAGCTCGACGTCGATGTCGGACAGGGGCTCGCCGGCCGCGCGGAGCCGCTCAATTTCGACCGCTGCAGATTCGGCAGCCGTGACCGTGGCGGAAACCGACACGGTGCCGTCGAGAAGCGGTCCGAGTTCGATGCTGTCGTCGTAGTCGTGGTCTGTCATGCAGCCTTCACCCCTGCAGCCGCTCGGCGGGCCAATTCCAAGCCTTCCAGACACCACGTTTCGAAGGCCTCAAGGATCCTCAATTTGACGTCGAGATACTCGTGCTGGTCGTATACGGATGTTGCAGTCGTTTTACGACCCTCGTCCGCATGCGTGATCATCTCGACGTCGTCGCGGGTGAGCCGCTTTTCGCCGACGCTGAAATCATGCATCCGGGGTCCCATGACACTGATGAAAGTTCGGCGGAGGTGATGGGATGAGGGTGTGAAGGGAAGGGCGGACAGAGGTCCCCCAGGCTCGCGCATCGTCTCCAGCACCGCCGACACCCTTCGCTCGGACATGTGGCCGTTCATCGACCTGCCTTTCTTGCTTGGCCGAAGCTGAGGGAAGAGATACAGGTTGTCGTCCCGCGACATAGCAAGAGCGGCTCGGACTGCCTCGGCGGCGGTTTTCGGCAGCGGAAGTACTCTCCAGGCGGCTACTTTGTCCGATAGACGCCAGACCATGCCGTACCCTGGATGGTCCTTGATCGCCGATTTTCGTGTCTTAAGCGGCGTCATTCGACGCTGCCCGGTTAACAATGAGATGGTGGTCGCGAGCCGGGCCGAAGCATTCGGCACGTTCGGGAGCGCTAGAAGTAGTTGGCCGATCTCGATCTGAGAGAATGTCCGTTCGGTCTCGGTATCGACTTCCGTTTCGGTTGACCGTTCCATGACCTTCGACAATGGTTGAGCCGGCGAAAGTGCGATCAACGCATCGTCGCGGTTCACGTACCATTTGAAGCAGGACTTCAACGCGCTCACCGTTAGGTCGGCTTGGCGGAGCTTGCCGCCGCCGCCTCCACGACGGACGATCGATGCCCGCACTTTGACCAGATCCTGCGTAGTAATCGCGACGACGGGCTTCCCGGCTAGGTGAGCGAAATCGGCAGACATCGCCCCGCCTTCGACTGCGCCCAGGGCGCTGCGATAGTTGCGGACGGTGTCCTTGTTCCGGTGATCGGCAACCCACGCGAGGAACCCGTCGCGGACTTCCTCCCAGGTCTTGCCCGAACCCGCCGCGATATCCGCATGCTGCTGGGCGGTTTCCACGTTACGGTGCTTCAGGAACTTTGCGATGAGGGTCTTGAAGTCCTCGCCGTTCTTTTTCGCTGTCCGGACTCGGGCGGTCAGTTCGCGCAGCTCGACGATGTCGTCTATGTGCTGAAACGCGTGGAAGTCGGCGATCCGGACTTTCAAGGTCCGCTCGATGATCCGCCAGGATGCTCTCGTGTCGCCGACGACGATGGCGAGGCCGGCGGCATCCTTGTCGCGGATCGTCCCCGTCTCGCCGCGCTTCAGCATGCCCCGCACGCGCTTGATTGTGTTGCCGTCGATGCTTTCCGTCGCCATCTGCCGTCCGCCCTGTTGATCCAATCTACCTCGAGCGTGACCGAACCCGTAGCGGCTGTCCAGAGGTGTGACCCTCGCGCTGATGGTGACGATGCGTCGCGTGACCTTTCCTTTTGAAAAAGGTCACGGCCAAAAAAGATTACAAGCCACGATGGCGTCTCGGCTCGACGCTTTGTGCTGTAATGCTTCGAAATTCAAATCTGTTAACAAGGTTTGATGAATGCTAGATCACAAAACCGCCGAGCAGCTGACTCTTAATCAGCGGGTCGTAGGTTCGATCCCTACATCACCCACCATTTTCATTCCATTCGTCTGTCCCAATTGGGCGCCCGCCATCATCGGCGCGCGATTATGATTGTGCACGACCGCGTTTTCTGACGCGCCGGCAGCGTGGTCGGGAAGGAACTGTTAACCGTGTGATCCTATCCCTCAACGGTGTCCAACCGTTGAGCATACGCATGTCATCCTCGCCGATCACCAGGGCAAACATCATCCCGATTTCCCTTTACTCTTCCCGGGCGCAGACGGCGCCCGATGGGTCCGAAACGCAGGCGGAAGCTGCACGCGCCGAGCGTGATGGCCCGCGCGAACCGTCGGTCAATCCGGTTTCTCAGGAGGCCAAGCCCGAGTGGGAAAAGCACTTCTTCATGGCGCCGAACGTGCGCTTCACGCGCACGCCGGACAATGCGGTGACGAAGAAGCAGAACAAGGCGGCCGCTGAACCGACCGCCGGTTTGTCGCCTGACGAGGCGCCGATGGCGCCGGTCGTCGTTCGCGACCATGTTCTGGAACTCGTCCATGACGCGGACGACCGGTCGGCCGAGGCGGTCGATGAACCTGCTGCCCCGGCCGCTGCGGCCAAGGCCGAGTCGGCCTCGCCGACGAGCGGGGACGTGTGGGCGCTCCTTTCGGACCACGCATTCTTCGAGCTCGCGCCGCCGCTGTCGCCGAAGGGCGAAATCGTGCCTGCACCCAAACCCGTCGCTGGCCGGGTGGTTTCCGTGGCCCCGCGGACAGTCGCCCCGGCCGCGGCCGCAACGCCGCGACCCAGCGAATCCGATCCGGCATCTCTCTACCGTGTCATCGATTGTTCGGTTGGGTCAGGTGGTAAGGCCCTCACTTCTTCTGAGGAGGCCGCGTCTGGGCGTCTCGCGCAGCGTCCTGCCGGGCAGACCGCGGTGCGGGCCATCGTGCCAGCCGCTCCGCCAGCGTCAGTGCGGCCGCCGGTCTTGCCCGAGCCCATGCGGATCGAGGCCGAAGCTTTCGGGGAGGGCTATTCGTTTCCCCCGATCGACCTCCTGCAGGACCCTCCGATCGGAACCGGCGTCTACCTGACGCAGGAGCGCCTGGAGCAGGGCGCGGACCTGCTTGAAAGCGTGCTGGAGGATTTCGGGGTCAAGGGCGAAATCATTCACGTGCGCGCCGGCCCGGTCGTCACGCTCTACGAATTCGAGCCGGCACCCGGCGTCAAATCGAGCCGCGTGATCAATTTGGCCGACGACATTGCGCGCTCGATGTCGGCCGTATCGGCGCGCGTCGCGGTGGTGCCGGGCCGCAATGCCATCGGCATCGAATTGCCGAACGACGAGCGCGAGACGGTCTATTTCCGCGAACTGATCGAGAGCGACGCCTTCGGCCGGTCGAATGCCAAGCTTGCGCTGGCACTCGGCAAGGACATCGGCGGTCAGCCGGTCGTCGCCGATCTGGCGCGCATGCCCCATCTTCTGGTCGCCGGAACGACGGGCTCGGGCAAGTCGGTCGCCATCAACACGATGATCCTCTCGCTTCTCTGCCGGTTGAACCCGGAAGAGTGCCGGCTGATCATGGTTGATCCGAAGATGCTAGAACTGTCCGTCTATGACGGCATCCCGCATCTTCTGACGCCGGTCGTCACCGACCCGCAAAAGGCGGTGACCGCCTTGAAATGGGCGGTCCGCGAGATGGAGGACCGCTATCGCAAGATGGCGCGCCTCGGCGTGCGCAACATCGACGGCTACAACAGCCGCGCTGCAGCCGCACGCCAGAGCGGCGAACAGATTTTCATGCAGGTCCAGACCGGTTTTGCCAAGGGAACGGGGGAGCCGACCTTCGAGGAACGCGAGATCGACCTGTCGCCGATGCCGTTCATCGTCATCATCGTCGACGAAATGGCCGACCTGATGATGGTGGCGGGCAAGGAGATCGAAGGCGCGATCCAGCGTCTCGCACAGATGGCGCGGGCAGCCGGCATCCATCTGATCATGGCGACGCAGCGTCCCTCGGTCGACGTCATCACCGGCACGATCAAGGCGAATTTTCCGACCCGGATTTCCTTCCAGGTCACCTCGAAGATCGACAGTCGCACCATTTTGGGCGAACAGGGCGCCGAACAGCTCCTCGGCCAGGGCGACATGCTTCACATGGCCGGCGGCGGGCGCCTGGCGCGCGTCCATGGGCCGTTCGTTTCCGATGCCGAAGTCGAGAAGGTCGTCGCGCACCTCAAGGCACAGGCGACTCCGGAATATCTCGACACGGTGACCGCCGATGGCGATGCGCCGCTCGCCGATGAGGACGAAGGCGACGTCGACGCCGCCGTGGACGGCGACGATGGCGACACGCTCTATGCCGAGGCGGTGAAGGTCGTCACGCGAGACAAGAAGTGCTCGACCTCTTATATCCAGCGACGCCTGGGCATCGGTTACAACCGTGCCGCCTCCCTCGTCGAACGGATGGAGAAGGAGGGGCTGGTCGGTGCGCCCAATCATGTGGGCAAGCGCGAAATTCTTTCCGGCCAGTCTGCTTAAGGCTGGCCTGATCGGCGCTCGGCGGGGCTGAAGGTTCGACCGGACCTTCGCCTCGTCAGGCGCCGACGCATGGGAAGATCACATTTTCCAAAGCCGAATTGACTCCCGTTCCGGTTGGGTTCTTAATAGAACAAAATAGGAACATATGGCATGGATGGTCGACGCGATATCCATGCGCTGCGGCAAAGCCTCGCCGCCCTGGAGCCCGTCGGACTGATTGGGCCGGAGAGCCGGTTTTCGCTTGGTGCGGACGGGCCGGACAGGGCGTTGGGCGGCGGGCTGATGCGCGGCGCATTGCATGAGGTGCTGGGTGCGGCAGGGGCGGATGCGGCTTCCGCGGCGGGCTTCGTCGCGGGTTTGAGCCTGCGGGCGGGCTTGCGGATCGACGAGGATCTGCGCTCTGAAGGCGGCGCGATGCGCCTTCGGAAGACGCTTTGGGTGCGCCAGGTCGCCGGCGAGGTCGAGACGGGCAAGCTCTATCCGCAGGGCCTGCTCGACATCGGCCTTTTGCCTCAAACGCTGATCCAGGTTCGGCTGAAGGATGCCGCGGCCGTCCTGCGCGCCGGTATCGAGGGCGCGCGGTGCGAGGCGCTCGGCGCGGTCGTCATCGAGCCCTGGGGCAATCCGAAGGTGCTCGACCTGACCGCCACGCGTCGGCTGACGCTGGCGGCGGAGGAAAGCGGCGTGCCGATCTTTCTTTTACGCCTTTGCGCACGCGCCGAGCCGAGCGCGGCGACGACGCGCTGGCAGGTGGGCGCGCTTGCTTCGCGCCCGCTCGAAGCCAATGCGCCGGGCATGCCGGCCTTCGACATCACCCTTTTGCGCCAGCGCGCAGGCACTGCCGGCCTCAACTGGCAGATGGAGTGGAACCGTGACGAGCAACGCTTCGAGGAACAGGCGATATCTCGCGCTGTGGCTCCCCTTTCTTCCGACCGACCGGCTGGCGCGTCTGGCGCGCAGGGCTGGCGGCAGGCGGGATGACCGGCCGATGGTGGTCGCGGCGCTTGAGGCCAATGCGATGCGCCTCGTCGCAGCCGACCGCAAGGCGCTGTCGCTCGGGCTCAATCCGGGCCTTGGCCTTGCCGATGCGCGCGCCCGCGTGCCGGCGATCGAGGTGCACGAGCACGAGCCGGAGGCCGATCTCGCGCTTCTTCGCCATGTCGCCGACTGGTGCGATCGCTATACGCCTGTCGTTGCGGAAGAGGCGCCCGACACGCTGATCCTCGAGATTGCCGGTTCGGCACATCTGTTCGGCGGGGAAAAGCGGCTGAAGGCCGACCTCGAGCGGCGGCTGTCGAGCTTCGGCCTGACGGTGCGGTCGGCGATTGCCGGAACGGCAGCGGCGGCGCGCGCGCTTGCCCGCTTCGGGGAGGGCGGCATCGTCGCGTCCGGCGCGGAGCGCGAGGCCGTGGCGCCGCTACCGGTCGCCGCCCTCGAAGTGGAGCCCGAGAGCATCGTCGCGCTCCGCCGCGCCGGCCTGATGTCGCTCGGTGATCTTGCCGCGCGCCCGCTGAAGCCGCTCGCCGCACGGTTCGGTTCGGGATTCGTGCGCCGGCTGCAGGCCATTTTCGGCGAAATCGACCCGCCTTTGTCGCCGCGCCGGCCGCTGCCCTTGTTCACGGCGGAGGAACGCTTTGCCGATCCGATTGGGCTCGAGGGGGACATCGCGATCGCCTTCGAGGCGCTGACGCGCAGCCTTTGCGCCCTTCTGGAGCGGCACGGGCAGGGCGGGCGCGCCTTCGAGGCGACCTTCTTTCGCGCCGATGGCGCGACGCGGCGCATCGAGGCGCTGGTCGGGCGGCCTCTGCGCGATCCCGCAGCACTGAAGAAGCTCTTCATGACCCGGCTCGACGCGCTTGCCGATCCGGTCGATCCCGGCTTCGGTTTCGACATGATCCGGCTCGCCGCGCTGGCGGGCGACCCGGCCGACGGCGCACAGATGCGTTTCGAGCGCGACCGGGTGGACGAGGCGGCGGTGGCCGACCTCGTCGACCGCCTGAGCGCGCGGTTCGGCCCGGGCGCTGTCGAGCGCTTCCTGCCGATCGACAGCCATCTGCCCGAACGTGCCGCACGGCGCGTGCCGGCGATCGGCGATGGCGAGGCCGAAATCGAATGGAGCCCGAGCCCCGCCGGCGAGCCGCCCTTGCGTCCAATCCTCATCTTCACGCCGGCTCAGCCGGTCGAGACTATCGCCGAAATCCCCGAAGGTCCTCCCTACCGTTTCCGCTGGCGGCGCATCTGGCACGACATGGTGCGCGTGGAGGGCCCCGAGCGCATATCGCCCGAATGGTGGCGCACGGCCAAGGAGCCGAAGACCCGCGACTACTACCGCGTCGAGGACCGGCAGGGCCACCGCTACTGGCTTTACCGCGAAGGCCTTTATGCGCGCGAGGCGGGCGAGGTGCGCTGGTTCATCCAGGGGCTCTTTCCATGACGGATTACGCCGAACTTGCCACGACCACCAATTTCTCCTTCCTGCGCGGCGCGTCGAGCCCGCAGGAGATGGTGCTGGCCGCGCTCATTCTGGGCCATAACGGTATCGGCATTGCGGATCGCAATTCGGTCGCCGGCGTGGTGCGCGCCTACGGCACGCTGAAGGAGGCCCGGAAAGGCGAATTGCCGGTCGAGAAGATTCGCGAAGGCTCGGGGCCGGGTGAATATGTCTGGGCAATCCCGGGCGAGGTCGAGAACCTCCAGATCGACGTCGAAACGCTGATGGCGCAGGCGCAGGCATTCAAGCTTGCGGTCGGAACGCGGCTCGTCTTTTGCGACGGCACGCCCGACATCATCGCCTATCCGGAAAACCGGCAGGGCTGGGGAGAGCTGTGCCGGCTCCTGACCATCGGAAACCGGCGTGCGCGGAAGGCGGACTGCATTCTTTATCTGGACGATCTTCTCTCCCGTTGCAGGAACCTGCTGCTGGTCGTCATGCCGGGGGAAGAGTTCGGTCAGTTGCCGCACCTGCTTGCCCGCCTTTCAGGGGCCGGCCACATCTGGCTGGGCGCCACGCTTCTCTACAATGGCCGCGACCGGCGCCGGCTCGCCAGGCTGAAGAGCCTCGGCGCAAAGGCCGGCGTGTCGCTGCTGGCCGTCAACGACGCGCTTTATCATTCCCCCGACCAGCGCGATCTGCAGGATGTTCTCACCTGCATCCGCGAGGGCACGACCATCGAAGCGGCAGGTCGCCTGCTTCATGCCAATGCGGAGCGGCATCTGAAGCCCGCCCGCGAGATGGCGCGGCTCTTTCGCGATTGTCCCGAGGCGATCGACGAGGTGCAGCACCTTCTGGCGCGGGTGGATTTCTCGCTGGGCGAACTCAAATACGAATATCCCGACGAGCCCATTCCGCCCGGCTGGTCGCCGCAGGGCTGGCTGGAGGACCTGACCTGGCGGCGGGCCGCCATGCGCTATGACGGCGTGGTGCCTTCGAAGATCGTCGATTCCATCTGCAAGGAACTGGTGCTGATCGAGAAGCTAGACTACGCGCGCTATTTCCTCACCATCCACGACATCGTCCAGAAGGCGCAGGAACTGGGCATCCTGTGCCAGGGCAGGGGGTCGGCGGCCAATTCGGCCGTATGCTACGCGCTCGGCATCACCTCGGTCGATCCGGCGACGAGCGACCTATTGTTCGAACGGTTCCTGTCCGAAGAGCGCAAGGAGCCGCCCGACATCGACGTCGATTTCGAGCATGAGCGGCGCGAGGAGATCATCCAGTATATATATGAGCGCTACGGCCGACATCGCGCGGGCATCGCCGCGACCGTCATCCACTATCGTCCTAAAAGTGCGATCCGCGAGGTCGGAAAGGCGCTTGGCCTGTCGCAGGACGTGACTGCGCGCATCGCCGGCACGGTTTGGGGAAGCTGGAGCCGCGACACGCTGCCGGACAAGCGCATCGTCGAGGCCGGGCTCGATCCGGCCAATCCGATGATCCGACGCGCGGTCGATTTCGCTGCGCGGCTCCTCAACTTTCCACGTCACCTGTCGCAGCATGTCGGCGGCTTCGTGCTTGCGCGCCACCGGCTCGACGAGATGGTGCCGATCGGCAATGCCGCGATGGAGGACCGCACCTTCATCGAATGGGACAAGGACGACATCGACACGCTCGGCATGATGAAGGTCGACGTGCTGGCACTCGGCATGCTGACCTGCATCCGCAAGGCGTTCGAGCTTCTCGAAACGCATTATGGCCGGTCATGGGAGCTTGCGACCATTCCCCAAAAGGACGACCCGACTTTCGAGATGCTCCAGCTCGGCGAATCGATTGGCGTCTTTCAGGTCGAAAGCCGGGCGCAGATCAACATGCTGCCGCGCCTGCGGCCCAAGGTGTTCTACGATCTCGTCATCCAGGTGGCGATCGTGCGGCCCGGGCCGATCCAGGGCAACATGGTCCATCCCTATCTCAGCCGCCGGCACAAGCCGCCGGAGGAGATCGTCTATCCCTCGCCCGGCCCCCCGCACGATCCCGACGAACTGAAGAACGTGCTCGATCGCACGCTGGGCGTCCCGCTCTTCCAGGAACAGGCGATGAAAATCGCGATGGTCGCGGCCGAGTTCACCGATGTCGAGGCCAACCAGCTGCGCAAGGCAATGGCGACCTTCCGCCACAATGGCAAGATGGAGCGCTTCGAGGCGATGATGGTCGAGCGCATGGCCGCGCGCGGCTATGACCGCGACTTTGCCCAGCGCTGTTTCGACCAGATCAAAGGCTTCGGCGAGTACGGCTTTCCTGAAAGCCACGCCGCCTCCTTCGCCAAACTCGTCTATGTCTCGGCCTGGCTGAAATGCCACCACCCGGATGTCTTCGCCTGCGCGCTTTTGAACTCCCAGCCGATGGGCTTTTACGCCCCGGCGCAGATTGTGGGCGATGCGCGCAAGAACGTTGTCGAAGTGCGCGGCGTCGACGTCAATCACAGTTTTCGCGACAACACGCTTGAAGAACGCGGCGAGGGTAACCGCCGCGCGCTGCGCATCGGCTTTCGCCAGGTGGATGGCTTCAAGGACGATTGGGCGGAGCATATCGCGGCCATGCGGGCAGGGGGCTATGAAAACGTCGAGGATATGTGGCGGCGCACGCGGTTGCCCGGCCGGGCCTTCCGGCTTCTCGCCGATGCCGATGCGTTTCGCTCGGTCGGGCTCGACCGGCGCGCCGCGCTTTGGGCCGTACGCCGCCTGCCGGATGACGCGCCGCTGCCGCTGTTCGCCGCCGCCGATCGCCATGAACTGGGCGCGGAAGAAATGGTAGAGCTGCCTGCGATGCCGCTCAGCGAACATGTGGTTGCCGACTACCAGACCATTCGCCTGTCCTTGAAAGCGCATCCGATGCAGTTCCTGCGACGCCTGTTCGACGGCGAGGGGGTATTGAGCGCGGCCGGCCTCAATGCGGCGCGCGATGGCAGGCGGGTGCGCGTCGCCGGCATCGTTCTCGTCCGCCAGCGGCCGGGCAAGGGCAATGCGATCTTCATGACGCTCGAGGACGAGACGGGCGTTGCCAATGCGCTGATCTGGTCGCGCGACTTCGAGCGCTACCGCCGGCCGATCATGGCAGCGCGGCTGGCGCTGGTCGAGGGGAAGGTGCAGCGAAGCGCAGAAGGCGTCGTCCATCTGATGGCGACCGCCGTCCACGACCGGACCGGCGATCTCGACCGCCTGTCCTCTTCCTATGAGGCGAAGCCGGAGTTTTCGCGCGCCGACGAGATCCTGCGCCCGCAGCCGAACCGCACCCACAATCACCCCCGAAACGTCCGCGTGATCCCCAAATCGCGCGATTTTCACTGAGAACTGCGCTGCCGCAGGGGCTTCCGCTCCGGTTTCCCTTCGGTGATGAGCCGATTTCGCAAAAACTTTGAATTGGTCGTTGACAGTTTTGGGGAGTGGGGACTATAACCCGCTCAACAACGACAGCGGCG
>NZ_JBQVMV010000030.1:0-22290 GCF_052435475.1 Aliihoeflea sp. | reverse complement strand
ACACCTCCTGTCGATTGCAGGAAGGGAATCACACCGCAGAGCCCTTGGGAATCTCGTTTATGGGTATGTCACCTAGAGCTTCACCTCGCCGTTTTCCTCGCCGTCCCAATAGTGAACCCGCTCCGCGCTCACCTTGATCATCACCAGACCTTCGGTGTCGACGCCGTCCTCGAACCAGTCGTCGAGATCGGGATTCCAGTGGTCCTCGAATGCGGCCTTGTCGCGCATGATCTCGGCCTTGCCCTGAACCGCGACCATGAACATGTCATCGCCCTGGAAGGCGAGCGACACGTTCGGATCGGCCTCGATATCGGCGACCATACGCGCGTCGCTCATCGTGAAATAGTAGGAGTCGCCTTCATATTCGACGTCGCCATTGTTGCTCATCGGCCGGCCGGCAATAGTGCCGCCGTCGGTCCGCGTCATCAGCATCGCGATGTCGATCTCGCGCATCTTGTCGGAAAGGTCGGAAAGCGACTTGGCTGGCATCGGATGGTCCTCTCGGGGTGTCGGCTGAATTCCCGTCCCGAACACCGCCGAGGGCTCGCTGTTCCCGCGATTTGCCCGCGCCTCCCATCTCGTCCATCTTCATCGCGATGGATCGAACACAATCGACGACTGAAACCCCTGAACCTCCAGACGATCTAGCGCTGTGGGAACTCCACGCCTGGTGCCTCGGCGCCGTCCAGCCGCCCGGCCCGGTCGTGCGCCGCGGCGACAACGGCCGTCTCATCCACGCCGCACGAAACGGTCTGGACCGGCACGCCATCGACGAGACCCGCATGGCCGAACTCGAGCACATGCACCTTCTGGAGCGCTCCGGCGACGAGATCCGCACCACCTTCCCCATCATCGGGCCACAGGCCGCGGCGCCCCTGCGCCGCCATGCACGCATCTTGGCCGAAAAGCTCCTGGCGCGCCTGACCGACCCCGCGACCCGCATCCGCGATCACCTCACGTCTCAAGGCCTCACCGGCCACACTTTCGCAGTCGTCTTCGGCCATGCGCTCGACGGGCTGATGTGGTCCTCCCTCGCCGGCCATTGCGCGATCCCCGACACGCGCCTCACCTCCGACCCCCCGTTCTGGAACGGCACTTTCTGGGCGATTTGGCCGCCACGCGAAAACCCGGCCGGCGTCAACGAGGCAAGGTTTCCCGGCACGACCCTCGTCATGGTCTGGACGACCCGCACCGAAGAGCGCCTGAAATCCTTCGCCCGCCAGCCCGGCCTCGAAGCCGCATTCCGGTCGATTGCCGCGGGCTCGGCCCCCACATTCTCCCACGGCGTCGACAACCTCCCACGCATCCCCGTGATACGCCCCGGCGATCCGCTCGACCTGCAGTCGCAAGCGCTCGCGCGGCCTGTTGCGGATGCCCTTCTGAGCACGCCTCTCCCCGCCATCGAACGCGCGCGCGGTCCGCACGACGCCCGCATCATCCTCGGCCACGAACTCATCTGGGAACTGGCCGACCTGCTGCAAGTCGGCAGTCTCATTCCCCGAAGCGCGAGTTGGACCCCGGCGAGCAACATCTTCCTGCGCACCGAAAGCGACTGGACGCAGCTTCGCGAGCGATACATCATTGGGACATGACCAAGTATCTCATCTCCTTCCCGAGCGAAGCGATGGTGCTTACGGACGATCGGCTCGCGATCGCCGATGTTCAGTCCCACAAGGTGATCGAGGAGGCCAAGGCCGCCGGCGTCTATGTGTTCGGCGGCGGAATCAACGGTCAGGTCGTTCCCGTGCTTGTATCAGCCGATAGGTCGATCTCGCCCGGAACCTACCCGGGCAGCCGTCTAGACGGCGGCTTCGCCGTGCTGGAATTGCCGAGCCGCGAGGAGGCTGTCTTGTGGGCCGGAAAGTTGGCGGCAGCCTGCGGCTGCGCGCAGGAACTTCGCGAGTTCATGTTCGATCCGGCGAGTTGACAGGCGCTTTGCCCGTCAGTTCAGCTATGTCCGCGAACACTCCGCCCCACTCATTCTCGTCGATGTCGAGAATTCCGAGTCCGCGCAGCATGAAGACGCCCTCGCAGGCCAGAAACGCCAGCCGCCGCCTTCGCCCGTCCGCATCGTCGCCGAAACTGTCCAGCCAGCCGCGATAATCCGCGCGCAGCGGTTCCGCCTCGTCGCCGGCTTCCACCACGCCCGCCATCAGGCTCGCCGCCCGCGCCGCCATCGCCGCGCTCTCCTCACGCGTCGCGTCGATCCGCGCCCGAAGGCGGTCGCCGCCGGCCGCATCGAGCCGCGCCGCCATCTCCACCTCGAACCGCTTCAGATCGCGCTCCATCATCGCCGCGATCAGCGCCGACTTGCTCGGGAAGCAATAAAGAACGCCGCCCTTCGAAACCCCCGCGCGCGACGCCACCTGGTCGAAGGTCAGTTGACCCGCACCTGCCTCGCCCACGATCGCCTCGGCGGCGTCGAGTATGGCATCGCGGTCGATCGTTCTCTTTCGTCCCAAGTCGATTTCCTCTTTTCAATCCGTCCGGTCGGATATATATAAACCCTGTCCGGCCGCCTGTCACGCGGCCTTTCGTTTTGATGGAGACTATCATGGCATGGGTTTTTCTGGGCCTCGCAGGACTGTTCGAGGTGGTTTGGGCGACGTCGATGAAGATGTCGGCCGGCTTCACCAGGATCACGCCGACAGCGATCACCATCCTCGCCATGATCGTTTCCTTCACCTTCCTGTCCATGTCGCTGAAGGCGCTGCCGCTCGGCACCGCCTACGCGATCTGGACCGGCATCGGTGCGGCCGGCGCCTTCGTCATCGGCGTCATGTTCATGGGCGAAGCACTCACCTTGGGGCGCGCGATCTCGATCCTGCTGCTCGTCTCGGGCATCGTCGGGTTGAAACTGTCGTCCGGCGTCTGAACGGCCGCGCCCGCCATCCACAACCCGCATTTTCGGGGTTACGTTCGCGCGCGCCTTTCCCTATAAGGCGCCCTTAGCCTGACATACGAAATCCTTCTGCCGCACCGGTCGCCTCGCGCGCCCGGCCGTCGCGGCAGAACGCGCGCGAGACGGACACTCCATGCCAAAACGCACTGACATCAAGTCGATCCTGATCATCGGGGCCGGCCCCATCGTCATCGGCCAGGCCTGCGAGTTCGACTATTCGGGCACCCAGGCCTGCAAGGCGCTGAAGGCCGAGGGCTACCGCATCATCCTGGTCAATTCCAACCCGGCCACGATCATGACCGATCCGGAACTGGCCGACGCGACCTATATCGAGCCGATCACGCCGGAAGTCGTCGCCAAGATCATCGCCAAGGAGCGCCCCGACGCGCTGCTCCCGACGATGGGCGGCCAGACCGCGCTCAACACGGCGCTCTCGCTGCGCCGCATGGGCGTGCTGGAGCGCTACAATGTCGAGATGATCGGCGCCAATGCCGAAGCGATCGACAAGGCCGAGGACCGCTCGCTCTTCCGCGAGGCGATGCAGAAGATCGGCCTCGAAACCCCGCGCTCGATGCTCGCCAACGCCTCCGACGCCAAGGACGCCGACAAGCGCGCCCACGAGGCCCGCCGCGCCGAGCTGAAGGCCTCCAATCCCGCCGACCTCGACGCCGCACTCGATGCGCTCGAGACCGAATGGAACCTCGGCGAAGGCGACCGCAAGCAGCGCTATATCGGCCACGCGATGGGCATCGCCGCGCAAGCGCTCGACCTCGTCGGCCTGCCTGCCATCATCCGTCCCTCCTTCACCATGGGCGGCACCGGCGGCGGCATCGCCTACAACCGCGCCGAATTCTTCGACATCATCGCCTCCGGCCTCGACGCCTCGCCGACAACCGAAGTCCTGATCGAGGAATCGGTCCTCGGCTGGAAGGAATACGAGATGGAAGTGGTCCGCGACCGCGCGGACAACTGCATCATCATCTGCTCGATCGAGAACATCGACCCGATGGGCGTCCATACGGGCGATTCCATCACCGTCGCCCCGGCGCTGACCTTGACCGACAAGGAATACCAGATCATGCGCAACGCCTCGATCGCGGTGCTGCGCGAGATTGGCGTCGAGACCGGCGGCTCCAACGTCCAGTTCGCCGTCAACCCGGCAGACGGCCGCCTCGTCGTCATCGAGATGAACCCGCGCGTCTCGCGCTCCTCGGCGCTGGCCTCCAAGGCCACCGGCTTCCCCATCGCCAAGGTCGCCGCGCGTCTCGCCGTCGGCTACACGCTCGACGAACTCGACAACGACATCACCGCCGGCGCCCTGCCCGCCTCGTTCGAACCCTCGATCGACTACGTCGTCACCAAGATCCCGCGCTTCGCCTTCGAGAAATTCCCCGGCGCCGAGCCGACGCTAACCACCGCCATGAAGTCGGTCGGCGAAGTCATGGCCATCGGCCGCACCTTCCAGGAATCGCTGCAAAAGGCACTGCGCGGCTTGGAGACCGGCCTCACCGGCCTCGACGAGATCGAGATCCCCGGCGCCGACCAGGGCGACGACAAGAACGCCATCCGCGCCGCGCTCGGCACGCCGACGCCGGACCGCCTGCGCATGGTCGCCCAGGCGATCCGCATGGGCACCTCGCTCGAAGACGTCCACCAGATGTGCCGCATCGACCCGTGGTTCCTCGAGCAGATCGGCGCCATCATCGCCATGGAAGCGCGCATCCGCGAACACGGCCTGCCGCAGGACGCGCAGAATTTGCGCATGCTGAAGGCTATGGGCTTCTCCGACGCCCGCCTCGCCTCGCTCGTGAGAAAAGACGAGGAAGACGTTCAAAAGCTTCGGGCCAAGCTCGACGTCCACCCCGTCTACAAGCGCATCGACACCTGCGCCGCCGAGTTCGCCTCGCCCACCGCCTACATGTATTCGACCTACGAGACGCCGTTCGCCGGCAGCCTTGCCGATGAGGCGCAGGTCTCCGACCGAAAGAAGGTCGTCATCCTCGGCGGCGGCCCGAACCGCATCGGCCAGGGCATCGAGTTCGATTATTGCTGCTGCCACGCCTGCTTCGCGCTGGCCGACGCCGGCTACGAGTCGATCATGATCAACTGCAACCCGGAAACCGTGTCGACCGACTACGACACCTCCGACCGCCTCTATTTCGAATCCCTGACCGCCGAGGACGTCCTCGAAATCCTGCGCGCCGAGCAGAAGGCCGGCACGCTCCACGGCGTCATCGTCCAGTTCGGCGGCCAGACCCCGCTCAAGCTCGCCGACGCGCTCGAAAAGGCCGGCATCCCGATCCTCGGCACCTCGCCAGACGCGATCGACCTTGCCGAAGACCGCGACCGCTTCCAGAAGCTCCTCGTCAAGCTCGGCCTGAAGCAGCCCAAAAACGGCATCGCCTGGTCGGTCGAGCAGGCGCGCACCGTTGCTTCCGAACTCGGCTTCCCGCTCGTCGTGCGCCCGTCCTACGTGCTCGGCGGCCGCGCCATGCAGATCATCCACCACGAATCGATGCTGCAGACCTACCTGCTCGACACCGTCCCCGGCCTCGTCCCGGAAGACATCAAGCAGAAATACCCGAACGACAAGACAGGCCAGATCAACACGCTGCTCGGCAAGAACCCGCTTCTCTTCGACACCTACCTGTCGGAAGCCATCGAGGTCGATGTCGACTGCCTCTGCGACGGTCACGCCACCTACGTCTCCGGCATCATGGAACACATCGAGGAAGCCGGCATCCACTCGGGCGACAGCGCCTGCTCGCTTCCGGTCCATTCGCTCGACAAGGACATGGTCGCCGAGCTCGAACGCCAGACGGCCGCGCTCGCAAAAGCGCTCAACGTCGGCGGCCTGATGAACGTGCAATATGCGATCAAGGACGGCGAGGTCTACGTCCTCGAAGTGAACCCCCGCGCCTCGCGCACGGTCCCCTTCGTCGCCAAGACCATCGGCCGCCCCATCGCCAAGATCGCCGCGCGCATCATGGCCGGCGAGACGCTGGACGAAGCCTTCGCCCATTACGGCACCAAGCCCAACGCGGCCGATCTCGGCCACATCGCCGTCAAGGAAGCCGTCTTCCCCTTCGCCCGCTTCCCCGGCGTCGACACGCTGCTCGGCCCCGAAATGCGCTCCACCGGCGAAGTCATGGGCCTCGACCGCGACTACGCACTCGCCTTCGCCAAGGCCCAGCTCGGCGCCGGCGTCGACCTGCCGCGCTCCGGCACACTCTTCGTCTCCGTCCGCGACGAAGACAAGGCCCGAATCCTTCCGGCCGTCAAGCGCCTCGCCGGCATCGGCTTCAAGGTCCTCGCCAGCGGCGGCACCGCCCGTTTCCTGAAGGAAAACGGCGTCGAAGCCGAAAAGATCAACAAAGTCCTCGAAGGCCGCCCCCACATCGAAGACGCCATCCGCAACCGCCAGGTCCAACTCGTCTTCAACACGACCGACGGCCAGAAAGCCGTCTCCGACTCCAAGTCGCTGCGCCGCGCCACCCTGATGCAAAAGGTGCCCTACTACACCACCATGTCCGGCGCCGAAGCCGTCGCCGAAGCCATCGCGGCGCTGAAGGCGGGGAGTTTGGAAGTGAGGCCGTTGCAGGCGTATTTCTAGGCAACGCCCCATCCGCGCATGATCTCCCCCCTCGCGGGGGAGATGTCCGGCAGGACAGAGGGGGGCGCTGTCCCGCAAACCTATGCGCATAAGCTTCGCGGCATAGAATGATGTCGGCGTGTTCTTCCTTGTCCCCCTGTGGAAGCATGTGGCCTCGCGAAGCGAGGTCGGATGAGGGGTGTTGGCGCCACCTCGCCGCGCTTGATCTCCCCCCTTGAGGGGGCGATGTCCGGCAGGACAGAGGGGGGTGCTGTCCCGCGAGCCCATCCGTGTTAGCCTTGCTCCATGAAAGTCCACTACATCGCCATGATCCACAAGGAAGAAGCGAGCGACGGCGGCTTGTCCTTCCCAGATGGGCCGGGTGTGATTGCAGTGACGAGTTCGCTTGATGAAGCCCTGCGCGAGGCCGCCTCCTTCCTGGCATTCGCATTCGAGGATTGGCAGGGCGACCTTCCCGTGCCGCGAAGCCTCGATAACCTGCGCAAGGATGCCTATTTCTAGAATGGTCCGCCCATGCTGTCGTCGCCGCCGTCGCACCAGTGCCAAATATGGCAAACGCCGCATAGTCGATCGCTACATCGAAGACGCCATCCGCAACCGCCAGGTCCAGCTCGTCTTCAACTCGACCGTCGGCCAGAATGCCGTCTCCGACCGAAGTCCCTCCGCCGCCCACCGTGATAAAAAATGTTCCCTGCAACACCTTTCGCTGAAGGTGGGGTCGGAAATTCCGACCGATGCAGACGGATCTTAGGGCGACGCACTTTTGCGTTCTGCCCTCGTGGGGCCGAAGGGTGGGACGAGACCCGTAGTTCGGCCCACGCAAGTTTCGATCTTGGACAATCAACTACGGGAATTTACAGCCATACTTTTTCGCCAAGCAGAAGCATTTCCCTTTTTCTCCGGAACCGGCTCGATCAAGCCTCTATCTCGCAGTCTATAGAAGACTTCCTTCATCTGGTTCTCAGACCTGATACCGGTCAACTCGCGAGCTATCGAATTCCGAATTTCCGGATGATTAGACAGATAGTCAAGAACTGCTTCTTCAGGGGTAGCAAGGGGGTTGTGGCCAATCGTGACTTTCAGATAATTATCTCTTTCTTCAAAATAAGGCGGTTGTAATTTCCACTCTTTCATCTTATCAAACGCAGTGTTCAGTCCCTCTCCGAGGTCTTGATTCGGAGCATCTTTATATCTTCTTAAAGCTTTTACAATTTTTGGATTTCTACTATCCCTAACATCAAGTATGTTATTTACTGTTACATGGCCCGGTAATTTCCCTGGACTTATAACCTCAATTCTATTTTGAAATATTAATATCTGAACATCATCGCTTATCGAGTAATCGCGATGTATCAAAGCATTGACAACAATCTCCCATATCGCTTCAGGAGGGTATGAAACCTTTGTTAATCCCTCAGGCGTAAGGACGCTAATGTCAGACATGATTTCCGAAATTCGCCTAATGGAGTTGTGAATTTGCTGATATAATGCACCGCCTACTGTTTCGTTTATTTTGAGATGAGCCCGTTCAGGCTTTTCTTCTTTTGTGTCGTAGAAGACAAATCCGGGTCTCGCATCGAGTCGGAAAAACCCCTTGAGGGTTGTCGGCGTAGAGAAGCACACCGGCAGCCAATGGCGTCCAGTTCTGCGCGTCCAGCAAGCCCTCATTAACGGCGTACGATATCGCGCTAGGAACCACTGCGGATTCTGAGATGAATCGCGACATCTCATGTGAGTCCACCACGATTTCCGCGATGGTACCTTCAATTTTCTTATTCTCGTAGGATTGAGCCCCTTTCGAGAAGGCTAGTTGAGTAATTTTTTGTGCGTCCTTGATTGGAATACACTGGGCCCCTGTTCGAATGTAAACGGCTTTATCAGACGTCATACAAACGTCTCTGCTTTTATCTACAAATATTCGTAGTATAAAACCACCAAGATCCGGACAGCATAGAAACTGATACCTGAAACCAATTGACGGGCTAAGATCGACTATGCTTTGTAAATGGCCATTTTGAAATACTCTACATCTTTCGCTCCGTCCCAAAAATCAAATGTCGTCGCCTCAGAGTAGCCGTCCCTTATTCCAATTACTAACTCTCCACCATCAGCGTTGGCAAATGCAACCACAGCTTTCTGAATACCCTTTCCAGACACATCCTTCGATTTGCGATCGTAAAATTGATCTTCCGCAGATACGGCGAACAAAGTAGCTTCTTGCTTGGTAATTTCGGGAATTTCGGACATCATACTCCGCCCCATCTATGTATATTAGAACTCAATTTTACTTTTGCGGCATGACCCATACCGTCAAAATCCTACCAATTGATGCACCCCAGTTACTTCTTTAAGGCAATCATAGGTATCGCGAAGCTGGCGATCTCCGATCCAGCAAATCTGGGGGCCCGACGAAAGCGCAGTTTTTAGATTGCATCGCGCGACGCCCGCACAAAAACTTATCCCCCTCCCCCAATCCCCGCGCATAATCCCCCCACTGTCCTCATGGGAACCGGATGCGCACCGGGTGTCTGGGAGGATGGCGGAGACGTCCCCCTGCCGCTTCGGACCCGGTGGGCACGTGACGGCGCCGAGGTGGATGGGGCCTGCTTCATGCGGGTGCGGGAAAAGCCGCGGGTGCCTTGTGCATCTCTGACCGTCCGAACAGGCGACAGGCTCCGGACGGGCGAGCGAAAGATCGCACGCTACATACCCAAGACAAGCGATCCTTCGGCCGCCCGTCTTCCCGCTCTTTGACAATGCCCGGATCGTTGCGCGGGGCCGTTTCCGCGCGCCGCGTCAGCTCGTCGTCGGCGTCGGCTTGTCGCGCTCGCAGCCGCCCGGCCCTTCCGATGTGGGCCGCGTCTGGGCGCTGGCATCGCTTGCGAAGCCGGTCAGCGCCGTGGTCGCAAGGACGGCGAGGCTCGAGAGAGCGAGGGCAAGAAGACGCATGCGCATGACGACCTCCGTTCTGGCTTGCGCCAGCCTACGCCGCCCTTGCCCTTGCGGCAACTCCATGTGAAGCTTTGCGCCTCGGGAGGAAACCGCGACGGCCGCAGGCCGGCCGCCGCCGATGGCGCAGGAAGCGCTTCAGACGGGAGGTCGGACCATGGGTAAACGCGCGGGAGAACGACGCACGGGACCGAAATGCATCGCCATTGTCGGTCCCTTCGCAAGCGGCAAGACCACGCTTCTGGAAGCGATCCTCGCCCGCACCGGCGCGATCCCACGCCAGGGCGCCGCCGGCCAGACGGTCGGCGATTTCTCGCCCGAGGCCCGCGCCCACGCGATGAGCGTCGAAGCGACGGTCGCCACCACCGAGTTCATGGGCGAGAGCCTGACCTTCATCGATTGCCCCGGCTCCGGCGAGTTCGCCTATGAGGCGGTGCCCGTCCTGAGCGCCTGCGACATCGCCATCGTCGTCGCCGAGCCCGACGAGAAGAAGATCCCAGCGCTGCAACTGATCCTGCGCCAGCTCGGCGATCTGGGCGTGCCGCGCATGCTGTTCCTGAACAAGATCGACAAGGCCTCCGCCGGCGTGCGCGACACGCTCAAACTGTTGCAGCCCGCGAGCCGCACCCCGCTCCTCCTGCGCCAGATTCCCTTGCGCGAAAACGGCATCGTCGTCGGCTCGATCGACCTCGCGCTGGAGCGCGCCTATGTCTACCGCGAGCATGCGCCGAGCACCGTCACCGAAATCCCCGACGACCAGCGCGCCTCCGAGCTCGAAGCAAGGTTCCAGATGCTGGAAACGCTCGCCGACCACGACGACGCGCTGATGGAGCACCTGCTCGAGGAGATCGAGCCCCCGCGCGACGAAATCTTCGACGACCTTTCCGCCGATCTGCGCGACGGCGCCGTCACCCCGGTCCTGATCGGCGCGGCCGAGCGCGGCAATGGCGTGCTCCGCCTCCTGAAGGCGATCCGCCACGACGCGCCCGACGTAACCGCGACCCGCGAGCGCCTCGGCATTCCTTCGCAAGGCAAGCCCGTCCTGATGGTAATGAAGTCCGTCCACACGCCCCATGGCGGCAAGCTGTCCATCGCCCGCGTGCTGGCCGGCCAGGTCGGCGAAGCCACCGACATGTGGAGCGCATCGGGCGCGACGGGCAAGATTTCCGGCATCTACCGGATGCTGGGCAAGGATCAGACGAAAATCGCTTCCGCCGGCGAAGGCGAGACGGTGGCGCTCGGCAAGCTCGACGCGATCGCGACCGGCGACACGATCTCGACCTCCATGGGCGCTGCGGCGATCGCGGTGCAGCCGCCCGCCGATCCGGTCCACGCCGTCGCGCTGCGCTCGAAGGAGCGCAAGGACGACGTCAAGCTGTCCGCCGGCCTGCAGAAGCTGGTGCAGGAAGACCCCTCGCTCACCATGGAGCAGAACCAGGAAAGCGGCGAGACGATCCTGTCGGGCCATGGCGAGATGCACCTGCGCGTCGCCATCGAGCGGCTGGAGAACAAATACCAGATCGCCATCTCCGCCAGCGAGCCCGCGATCCCCTATCGCGAGACGATCCGCAAGCCGGTCTCGAAACGCGGGCGCCACAAGAAGCAGTCCGGCGGTCATGGCCAGTTCGGCGAGGTGGTGCTCGACATAAAGCCGCTCGCCCGCGGCGCCGGCTTCGAGTTCACCGACACGATCACCGGCGGCGTCGTGCCGAAGCAGTATTTCTCCTCCGTCGAAACCGGCGTGCGCGACAGCCTGAAGACCGGCCCGCTCGGCTTCCCGGTCGTCGACATCGCGGTCAACCTGGCCGACGGCTCCTATCACAACGTCGATTCCTCCGACATGGCGTTCCAGCAGGCCGCCCGCCTTGCCATGAAGGAAGCTTTGGCCGAGGCGGCGTCCGTCCTGCTGGAGCCGATCTTCAAGGTCGAGATCGTCACCCCTTCCGACGCGACCGCCCGCATCACCGCCATCGTCTCGCAGCGCCGCGGCCAGATCCTCGGCTTCGACGCGCGTCCCGGCTGGGAGGGCTGGGATGTCGTGGAGGCGATGATGCCGCAGGGCGAGATGCGCAATCTGATCGTCGAACTGCGCTCGGCAACCGCCGGCGCGGCGACCTATGTGGCACGCTTCAGCCACATGGCTGAACTCACCGGCCGGCAGGCCGAGGAACTGAGCCAGGGCAAGGCGGCGTGACGCACCCTGCATGAGAGCAAAAAAAAGCCGGATCGAAAGATCCGGCTTGAAGTATGGAAGTGCCTTTTCAGGCGAAACCTCCAGAGGGGAACACTCGCGGGCACCAATGGGAGGAGGAACGTGCCCGGGAGATGATCGTGATATGTGCTTTGAATGCCCAAAGATCAAGCAGTCCGTTTTGCATTGCACCCATGCAGTTTTGCATGGACGCCGAGTGATGATTTAAGCGTCTGTTTTTGTTCATCGCTTCATCATCTGGCTCAATCAGCAGGCAGTCTGTGCCTTGCCCGAAAATCCTCGCCTGCACGCAAAAAGATCATCTTCGACGACCGTTGAGCGCCGCCTCGACGCTGCGAACGAGGTCGCGAATCGCCGGGCCGACCTCGTCGTGCATGAAGCTTTCGGTGAACTGGTAGGGCGGCCCGCCGCAATTGAACGCATAGACGCCCGACCCGTCCGCCGCGACGAGTGGCGCCGCGACCGCATGAATGCCCGGCCGCCAGGCGCCGGCGGAGATCGCATAGCCGCGCTGGATGCAGGCCTCGATCTCGCCGCGCATCTCGCGCTCGAGTTCCGGCCAGTCAGCGCCGTAACGCGGCGCCAGTGCAGCGATGGCGCGTTCGCGCTCGTCCGGCGGCATCACCGATAGCAGCGCCCGCCCCATGGCCGACTGCGCCAGCGGAATGCCCGACCCGATGTCGAGCTGGAACGTGATCGCCGCCGATCCGCGCGAAATGTCGACGTAAAGCGCCCGGTTGCGGTCGCGTATGCCGAGCGCGACCGGCGCCGCCAGCCGCTCAGCCAGTTCGTCCATATGCGCCCGCGCGATCTGGCGTATGCCCAGATTGGCGAGCGCCGAATAGCCGAGCGTGATGGCGGAGGGCGCGAGCTGGTATTTGCCGGTCCGCGGCATCTTCGTCAGATAGCCGAGCGTGCAGAGCGTATAGGTCAGCCGTGTCACGGTCGGCTTCGGCAGGCCGGTCCGCTCGGCGATTTCCTGGTTGCCGAGGAACCCGTCGCGCGGCCGGAACGCGCGCAGCACTTCGAGGCCGCGCGCGAGCGCCGTGACGAACTTCCGGTCGCCGCCCTCGTCGGCGTCCACAGCCTCTCCCGCCGAATGCTGGTCGTTCTTTTCGGTCATGGTTGACATGGCCCCTCCATTCCCCAAGGATACCGAATTGTTGCGAAAGTCAATTTCGCAATGCGGAATTTGCGAGGCTGCCGCAGACGATCGGGCAGCGAGGGGGCCACGGCCCCGATCGAAGTGGAGGAAATGCGAATGTCCTATTTCAGCCGTCTGGCGCTCGCGCCGGCCGTCGCCGTGGCTCTGTCCGTCAGTGCCTTTGCTGCACAGGCGCAGGAAAGCGTCACCTGGCGCGTCCAGTCGCACTGGCCGCAATCGTCGAGTTCCTATGCCGACAGCCTGGAATATCTGCGCGACACGCTCGACGAGCGCACCGGCGGGCGGTTGAAGCTGGAACTGCATCCGGCGGGCGGCCTGTTCGGCGCCGACGAGATCTTCAACGCCGTGCGCCGCGGCGTCATCCAGATGGGCACGATTTCGCCCGCCTACGCGATGGGCGAGATGGAGACGGCCGGCATCGCCTTCGGCCTGCCGGCCGCGTTCGAGAACGAGTGGGAAGCGCAGTATTTCTTCAAGACGCTCGGATTCGAGGACATGGTGCGCGAGGATGCCGCCCAGCACGGCATCTACTATTCGACCGACAAGGTCTTCACCAACGAACTCGTGCTGACCAGCCGACCCGAAACGCCGGAGGACTTTCGCGGTCTGACGCTGCGTTCGTCCGGCACCTTGCAGAACTATCTGACCGATGCCGGCGCAGCAGTTTCGGCCATCCCGGGCTCCGAACTCTACCAGGCCCTCTCGTCGGGTGTCGTCGATGGCGCGCATTGGGGCGCCGTCCAGGGCGCACTGTCCATGAGCCTCTACGAGGTCGCCAAGTATCATGTCCGCCCGCCGCTCAGCGTCGGCGGCATCGACGCCTTCATCATCAATCAGGAAGCGATCGACGCGCTGCCGGACGACGTGCAGCAGATCCTCTACAACACGCTCGACCAGCAGTTCTGGCGCCGGACCAACGAGTATATCTTCGGCGAACAGCGCGCACTCGCCCGCGCCCAGGCCGAGCATGACGTCGAGGTCGTCGACCTTCCGCAGGAAGTACGCGACCAGATGCTGCAGGCCGCGCAGGTAAGCTGGCAGCGCGAGCGGGACCGCGGCGAACGCGCCGCCGCTGCCATGGACATGCTCGAGGAATTCCTCGCCGATCTTGGCCGGGCGCCTGCAAGCGCCGAGGAATCGGACGCCGCCGAATAAGGCACCTCCCGCGCCGGGCCCAGCGCCCGGCGCCCCTTCCCTCACATTCTACCGGATCATGCCATGAAGGTCCTTGGCGCGAGCGCAGGTGCGGTCACCTGGCTGAACGAATGGGTCGGGCGCATCACCGCCCATCTCGTCCTGTTCATGTTCGTCTTCCTGTTCGTCGAAGTGGTGCTTCGCTATTTCTTCCGCGCGCCGAGCAACTGGACCGGCGAGCTGTCGCAGCTTCTCTTCGGCGTCTATGCGCTTCTGGGCGGCGGCTACCTCCTGATCAACAACGGCCATGTGAATGTGGACCTGATCTATGGCCGCTGGTCGCGCCGCACCCGCGCCGCGGTCGACATCGCGACGTCGATGCTGTTCTTCGTCTTCGTGATCGTGCTCCTCTGGCAAGGCTGGTCGCTCGCCGCCGATTCCGTCGCGCGCTGGGAAACCTCGCAATCGGCCTGGAACCCGCCGGTCTGGCCGGTGAAGGTGATCATCCCGATTTCCGCAGCGCTGCTGCTGCTTCAGGGCCTCGTCAAGCTCGCCAACGACATCCTCATCGTCGCCGGCCACGAGCCGATCGTTCCCGACGCCAAGCCCCATGACGGCGCAGGAGACACGCTGTGAGCATCGAACTCCTGACCGTCCTCTTCTTCGGATCGCTGATCGTCTTCCTGATCCTCGGCCTGCCGCTCGCCTTCGTGCTCGGCGGCGTCTCGACGGCCTTCCTCTATTTCACCTGGGGACCGGACGCCTTCTACATCGTCGCTTCGCGCATGTGGACGACGATGAACAACTTCACGCTCATCGCCATCCCGCTCTTCATCCTGATGGCGATGCTGCTCGAACGCTCCGGCGTCGCGCAGAACCTCTACCGGATGATGCATCTGTGGTGGGGCGGCGTGCGCGGCGGCCTTGCCATCGGCACGGTCGGCATCTGCGGCCTCTTCGCCGCCATGTGCGGCATTTCCGGCGCGGCCGTCGTGTCGATGGGCACCATCGCCCTGCCCAACATGCTCAAGCGCGGCTACGACAAGGAACTGGCGCTCGGCGCCATCAATGCCGGCGGCGGCTTCGGCATCCTCATCCCGCCCTCGATCCTGATGGTGCTCTATTCGCTGATCACCGGCGTCTCGGTTGGCCAGCTCTTCGCGGCCGGCATCGTGCCCGGCATCCTCCTGATGGTGCTCGTCTCGCTCTACATCGCGATCCGCTGCTACATCCAGCCGCATATGGGCCCGGCCCTGCCTCCGGAGGAACGCAGCGACTGGGGCGAGAAGATGCGCGCCCTCGGCTCGGTCCTCTTGCCGATCTTCATCGTCGTCATCGTGCTCGGCTCGATCTTCGGCGGGCTGGCAACGCCGACCGAGGCGGCCGCCATCGGCGTCTTCGGCGCCATCGTCGCCGCGCTCGTCAACCGGCAGTTCTCCTTCAAGATGCTGAGCGAAGCCTGCATGCGCACCTTCCGCCTGACCGCCATGGTCATGTGGATCTTGTTCGCCGCGCACGCCTTCTCCACCGCCTACAATGCGATGGGCGCGCAAAGCTTCATCCTGGAGATGATGGAATACGTCCCCGGCGGCGCATGGGGCGCGCTGGCCGCCATCCTCGTCATCCTGTTCTTGCTCGGCATGGTGCTCGATCCGGTCGGCATCATGCTGATCACGCTGCCGGTCTTCCTGCCGATCGTCCAGGCGCACGGCTTCGACCCGATCTGGTTCGGCATCGTCTTCATCGTCATGATGGAGATCGGCTACATGACCCCGCCCTTCGGCTTCAACCTCTTCTACCTGAAGGGCGTCGCACCGCCGGAAGTGACGATGGGCGACATCTACCGCTCGGTCATCCCCTACACGCTGGTGGAACTCTTCGGCCTCGCCATCATCATCGCCTTCCCGGCACTGGTGTTGTGGTTGCCGCAATTGGTCTATGCGCGATGACGAAAGGCGCCGGTTGCAAAACCGGCGCCTCGTTCAGGTCTCGGTTGATCCACCATTTCCGGTTGTCCGGTGGGCAGCGAGCGTCTCTTCCAGCTCGATGATCGCTTGCTTGAGCCTGTCATCGAACGGAACAAGCAACTTCCTCAAGGGCGTGTCTTCAGACGGCCACTGCGCTTGAAAATTTCGATATACGAACTCGATAGCGCCCAATAACTCAACGAGCCTCCTATCGAATATCGGTTCGTGGTGAGCAATACGATTGCGCGCCTGATAGATGACTTCCAAGGCGTCTGACACATCGGTTCGACTAAGGGTCTTGTTTGGAAAAATACCTTTGAGAGCCCTCTTCCAAAGCGTATTTTCGTAGTCCTTGGAAAACAGGCGTTTCCAAAAATACAAAGTGAGTTGGGCTATGACCTGACCATTTCCGACCGTAAGAACGCGTTGACGCGCCTTCACGCGTTTTTCATGTCCGAGACCAGAAGGCACGCCAGATGGATAAGCCTGAAGGTCGAGCGACTTCTTCTCGACATTGTTCAACTTGGCATAGGCTGCGCGCTGAGCATAACCGACGGCCTGCCTGATGCCCTTGGCTTGCTCATCACCCCAAACAAACGGCGCAGGAGGATTTCGCAACCAGTCAGGAACGCCGAATGATGTGCGCAAACTCTCACAGATGGCGTTGCGAATGGAAATCTCGATGACCGCGATTATCGGAGCAAGGGCAGCACCGACCGCTAACACCCTTTGATGCAGATGTATGGCATCGCGATCACTACCAGCGACTGCGTGAAAAGTCGCAGGCGCTCGGACGACAGATAGAAGGCGATCGCAGTCACGTCCTCATCGAGCAATTCCATTGACATCTGTTCCCCCTATCGACATATTCCGTCTTGAAACGTCGAGATAAAGGTCGGCAGCACGCTTGGTTCGTGACGGACACTCGACGCCCTATAGAAAAGGCGCTCGTTCGGGCGCCTTTTCGTATTTTTACGCTTAATTGAATTGCTCGCTTTTGCCAGTGGTTGTCCAAAGTCCCGTGCGGTCTCCTGGATAATCGCAACGGTTCAATACGCCCAGCTTCTTGCCTTCGCGATCAGAAAATCCCGAAACACGTGCAGCTTGACCTGATTGCGCATCGCATCAGGGTAGCAGAAATAGGTATCGAAGGACGGCACTTCCGTTTCCGGCATGAGCTGGACGAGCGGGGAGCCCTGTTCGATCGTGTAGTCGGGCAGCATGCCGATGCCGGCGCCCTTCTCGATCGCGGCCTTGATCGACAGGATGTTGTTGATCTGAAGGCTGGCGATCCGCTTCGATCCTTCCGGCCGCCCCGCCGTCTCCAGCCAATTCATGTCGGCAAGGTGCGAGGGCACCGGCTCGCCGAAGGTGACGATGCGGTGCTTGTCGAGGTCGGCGATCGAGTTCGGCTTGCCGTGCTTGGCGATATAGGACGGCGCGGCGAAGAGGTGGAAATGCACCGTGAACAGCCGCCGCTGGATCAAATCCGGCTGCTGGGGCTGACGAAGCCGGATCGCGCAGTCGGCCTGGCGCAGCGTCAGGTCGAGTTCCTCGTTGGCGAGGACGAGCTGGAGCTGGATGTCGGGATAGAGGTCGAGAAATTCCTGCACGCGCTCGGTCAGCCAGCCCGAGCCGAGCCCGACCGTCGTCGTCACCCGCAACGCGCCGGACGGCCGGTCGGTCGTCTCGGTGAGCTGCGCCTTCACCTGTTCGAGCTTCATCAGCACGTCATGCGCCGTGCGATAGAGCATCTCGCCCTGTTCGGTCAGCACCAGCCCGCGCGCGTGGCGGTGGAAGAGCGCCACGCCGACATCCTGTTCGAGCGCGCTCACCTGCCGCGAGATCGCGGATTGCGACAGGCGCAGCGTCTCAGCGGCATGGGTGAACGACCCGGCCTCCGCCGCGGCGTGAAACACGCGCAATTTATCCCAGTCGAGCGCCATTTTCCCCTCGTATGATCTTGCTCTTCGCCGCGGCAACTACTCCGCAGCTTCGCGGTGAACCTCCAGTTCGGCGATGTAGCGTTCGGCCTCGAGCGCCGCCATGCAGCCCATGCCTGCCGCCGTCACCGCCTGGCGATAGATGTCGTCCGTCACGTCGCCCGCCGCGAAGACGCCCGGAATGTTCGTCGCCGTCGAATCCGGCGCGGTCCACAGATAGCCGTTCGGCTTCTGCTTCAGCTTGCCGGCGAAAAGCTCGACCGCCGGCGAATGCCCGATCGCGACGAAGATGCCGTCGATCGGCATCTCGCTGATCGCGCCTGTCTTCACATGCCGCAGCTTGAGCCCGGTGACGGAGGGCGGCAGCGGCGCCTTCCGCTCGCCGGTGATCTCCTCGACGGCGTGGTCCCAAACCACCTTGACGTTGTCCTTGGCCATCAGCCGGTCGCGCAGGATGCGCTCGGCGCGGAACTCGTCGCGGCGATGGATGACCGTCACCGACTTCGCCAGATGCGAGAGGTAGAGCGCTTCCTCGACCGCCGTATTCCCGCCGCCGACCACCACCACGTCCTTGCCGCGATAGAAGAACCCGTCGCAGGTCGCGCAGGCCGAAACGCCGAAGCCCATATAGGTCTCTTCCGACGGCAGCCCGAGCCACTTCGCCTGCGCCCCGGTCGCGATGACCAGCGCGTCGGCGGTCCATTCCTGCCCGGAATCGGTGCGCAGGCGGAACGGGCGAACGTCGAGATCGACCTCCGTCACCAGATCGCTGACGATTTCGGTGCCGACATGCTCGGCCTGCTTGAGCATCTGCTCCATCAGCCACGGACCCTGGATCGGGTCGGCGAAGCCGGGATAGTTCTCGACGTCGGTCGTGATCATGAGCTGGCCGCCCTGCTGCATGCCGGCGATCAGCACCGGTTTCAGCATCGCCCGCGCGGCATAGATCGCCGCCGTGTATCCGGCCGGGCCGGAGCCGATGATGAGAACAGGTGCGTGACGGCTGCTCATGGCAAGACCCCTCGAAAGAACCGCGCTATGGCGCGTCATGAAATACCAAACGCCGATCTAAGTATGACCATGGGTGCCGTGCAAGGCGGCAATGCCATTTCACACAGTTGCGTCGGCAAGTTGACAATGCCGCGCACGGTTGTCCCCGCCAATCCGGCAGAGCGTCGCACGCGCGCCATTGCGAAATTTCGCCATCTGGGTAATTTCCTTTCGTCCGCACGAAAGATTCGTGCGCAAGCGAAAGAGCCCGCGATGAAAGCCGATCTCGACGCCATCGACTGGAAAATCCTGGCCGAGTTGCAATCGGACGGGCGGATGACGAATGTCGAACTGTCGCGCCGCGTCGGCATTTCCGCGCCGCCCTGTCTGCGCCGCGTCAAGCGGCTGGAGGACGCCGGCGTCATCCGCGGCTACCGCGCCCTCCTCAACACGCAGGATCTCGGCCTCCACGTCGTCGCCTTCTGCCTCGTCGGCCTCAACCACCAGTCCGAATCCGACCTCAAGGCCTTCGCGGAAAAGACCCGCTCCTGGCCGATCGTTCGCCGCGCCTGGATGGTGTCGGGCGAAAGCGACTTCATGCTCCATTGCGTCGCCAAGGACCTCGCCGCCTTCCAGGCCTTCGTCATCGAGGAACTGACCTCGGCCCCCAATGTCGACACCGTCCGCACGGCGCTGACCATCCGCCAGGTCAAGGACGAGGGCCTCGCGGCAATCGGCGAGTAGATCACCGAAACGGTATGCGGCCCCACCGCGTGGCACCGAAAAGTGTCCTCGTCCGCCCCGCGATCGCAATCGCGCCCTTGGCAACGCCTGACACGACCTCGCGCCTGATCTTCGCCAGCGCCCCGAGCTTCTGCCTCGTCGTCAGCCGCTCCTCGTAAAGTTGGCTTTCATAGGTCCGCGCATCGCCATCGACCCGCCGCAGCTTGGCGAGCTTCAATCCCTGGATCGCCACCGCCGGCACGAGCTGATGCACCCGCGCGCGGGCAAACGGCTTGCCTTGCGGGTCGAACAGGAAATCATCGACCTGCCTGTCGATCGTCGCGCTCGCCTCGACCAGCATCCGCGCCGTCACCGCGTCGAGCGCATAGGCGCCCGCGCCAAGATGCTTGCCCGTCAGGACATGCACTCCGCGCCCATCCAGCGTCGCCACCGGCGCCTTGGCGATGAATGTCGGCGCGAGATACGTCTCCAGCTTGACGAGCCCGGCCTGCTTCGGAAACCAGTCCGCGCCGCGAAAGAACGGCGCGGCGCCTTCGCCGAGAAACACATCGTCCTCCAGCACCACCCCATGGCTTTCGCCGCTCTCGACCAGCGCCTGCCAGCAACGCCGATGGCTGGTGAAACACGCCGTCTCGCCGCGGCTCAAGCGTCGCCCCTCCAGCGCATTGACGTGGCTGTCGAAATCGCCCGCCTGCCCGTCCGTCGCGGCCAGCCGCGTGAACGCGACGCCGATGCGTGCGAACTCGCGTTCCATATGCGCCAGGCGTTCGGGCGCGCGGTCGAGATTGATGACGAGAACCAGCATACGGCCTTCCTAAGTGAACCGTCGCGCAGATGACAAGTCCCGCGCGCCGCGCTAGACACCGCGTCAAACAAAGCCGAGGCCATGTGAACGAAACCGTCAGCGGATACCGGTTCAAGCCCGACGACCTCGGCGTCGGTCGCCGCACGCCCGGCATCAGCATCTTCATGCGCGTGCGCAACGGCGCCGATTTTCTCGAAGCCGCGATCCGCAGCCATGCCGACGCTGTGGACGAGATCGTCGCCGTTCACAACCAGTGCACCGACAGCTCGGACGCGATTCTCCATCGCCTCGCCGCCGATCTCGGCCCGAAGCTGCGCGTGATCCATTATCCGGACCGCGTCTTCCCGCCCGGCAGCGAAGGCCATGCGCGCGAGGTAGCGGATTCGCCGGCAAGCTTCGTCAACATGTCGAATTTCGCGCTCGCGCAGACCCGGCACACAATCGCGATGAAGCTCGACGACGACCATGTCGCCATCGCCGACCGCTTCGCCCGCCTCGCCGCGCGCGTCAGGTCGAACGCGTTCCGTCTGAACGAAACCCTCTGCTTTTCCGGCATCAACCTCGCCCGCGGCGCGGATGGGACGATCGGCGTCCCGGCTCACGAGCCGCTGGTCGGCACAGGCGACCATTTCCTGTTCGAGGTCCGCCCCGACACCTTCTTCCGCCACGATCCCCGCTTCGAACATTTCCACCATGCCGATCCGCGCGTCTTCGGTGACATTACCTACTGGCATCTGAAATATTTGAAGGCCGGGCTCGGCTTCGCCAATTACGAGATGGACGAAACGCCCAATCCGCGCTTCGAACGCAAGAAGAAGCGGCTGATGGAAAACCGCAGCCTGCTGACCATAGCGGAACTGGCCGCGCGCCAGCCCGCTTGGGCTGGGCTTGCGCGCCATCTTCCGCTGCCCGAAAAGACCAGGCTCAAACTCGCGCGGGCCCATGCCTTGCGCACCGATCCGCCGGCGCTCGACCGCGCCACGCTAGGATCGGCCCTAGGAGAGACGCATGACGACCACGATCCCCGATAATGTGACGACCGTCCTGACGAGCTGCGGCCGGTGGGATTTCCTCGTCGTCTCGCTCGACACGTTCCTCTCGCATCACAAGCCAGGCCGGTTCATTCTCGTCGAGGATTCGGCCGATCATGAGTTCGCGGCGCGTATCCAGAAGCGCTATCCGCAGATCGAAGTGGTGCTCAACGATCCGCGCCTCGGACAGCACAAGGCGATCGACCGCGTCTATGCGATGATCGACACGCCCTACATCCTGCATCTGGAAGACGACTGGCATTTCCTCGGCGAAATGGACATCGCCGACGGCATCAAGGTGCTGGACTCGAACCCGGCCGGCATCACCGCCGTCTGCTTCGCACGCTTCACCGGCCTGAAGAAGCGCCAGCGCATCTTCGGCCGCAAGGTCGACCATGACGGCCGCCCCTACATGCACATGGGTCGTTCGCACCGCGAATGGCACGGCTTTTCGTTCTATCCGAGCGTCCTGCGCAAGGATCTGTGGCTCGAGCACGGCCCCTATGCCAAGTTCCAGAACGAGCGCGCGATCTCGAAGCACATGAAGGCGGCCGGCAAGGAAATGGTCTACCAGTTGCCCGGCGTCGGCGTCCACATCGGCTCCGGCAAGAGCGTCTACGACCCCGCCCGCGCCAACGAAAACCGCCGCGTCACCGGCGCCTTCTGGTCCCGCCTCTTCGGCCGCAAACGATATTTTTTCGACAAGGGGTAAGGCAGGAGACGGGGTCGTTTCTTTCGAAGAGGACCCCCACCCTCTATCCCTCCCCACAAGGGAGATCGTTGCAAAATTGGTTGTTTGTGATTCAGTCGTCTTTGTTTGGAGGCGGTTTGATGA
>NZ_JBQVMV010000029.1:0-25037 GCF_052435475.1 Aliihoeflea sp. | reverse complement strand
ATCAAACCGCCTCCAAACTAAGACGACTGAATCACAATCAGCCAATTTTGCAACGATCTCCACAAGGGGGAGGGAGGGCATCGACGTCGCGCCCCTGCCTTCGGCCGGGTGATAAACCTGACGGAAAAACTCGACGCTGGCGAACTCCCTCCCTCTTGTGGGGAGGGATACAGGGTGGGGGTCAATTCAAGAAAACTGAGCCCGCACAACCCGGCACAAATATCGCGAGAAATCGAAACCTACTCCGGCACCACCGCCGTCGCCTCGATTTCGACCCGCGCCTCGTCCTCGATCAGCGCCACCACCTGCACCATCGCCATCGCCGGAAAATTCCGCCCGATGACATCGCGATAGGCGGCGCCAATGCCCTTGAGATTATCGAGATAGGCCCGCTTGTCCGTGATATACCACGTCATCCGCACCAGATGCTCCGGTCCCGCGCCGGCCTCGGCCAGGACGTCGACGATGTTCTGCAGCGTCTGCCGCGTCTGGCCGACGAGGTCCTTCGCCTCGAACACCTGGTCGCCGTTCCAGCCGATCTGGCCGCCAACCCATACGGTGCGGCCGGAAGCGGCGATGCCGTTCGCATAGCCCGACGCCTTCTTCCAGTTCGCCGGATGCAAGATCTCATGCGCGAATGCGCTCATGGTCGTTTCCTCTCGCCGGTCTGAAGCCGGCTTATTGTTTAGACGCCTAGATATCGGTCCTGGATTTCGGCCGTCAGTTCCTGCGGTGTCCCGCGCCACACCGTCGCGCCCTTCTCCAACACCACGCAGCGGTCGGCGGAGGGCAAGAGCTCGGCCAGCGTCTTGTCAACCACGAGGATCGACTGGCCTCCGTCCTTGAGCTTGCGGATCACCGCCCAGATGTCGTGCCGGATGACGGGCGCCAGCCCCTCCGTCGCTTCGTCGAGGATCAACAGGTCCGGGTCCGTCATCAGCGCGCGCCCGATCGCCAGCATCTGCTGCTCACCGCCCGACAGGGTGCGCGCCATCTGGTCGCGGCGTTCGGCAAGGCGCGGAAAGAGCTCGTTGACGGATTTCAGCGTCCAGCGCCCCTTTCGCGCGGCGGCGACGAGATTTTCCTCGACCGTCAAATTCGGGAAGCAGCGTCGCCCCTCCGGCACCAGCCCGAGGCCCAGCCGCGCGATGCGATGCGGCGAACGCTTCTCGATCGCGCTGCCCTTGAACCGCACCGAACCCGACCGCGCCGGCGTCAGCCCCATGATGGAGCGGATGGTCGTCGTCTTGCCCATCCCGTTGCGCCCCATCAGCGCCACCACCTCGCCTTCGGCAACGTCGAGTTCCACGCCGAACAGTGCCTGGCTCGCCCCGTAGAAGGTCTCGACCTTGGAAACTTCAAGCAGCATGGCCGGCCCCCTGTCTTTCGAAGTGAGACCCCCACCCTGTATCCCTCCCCACAAGGGGGAGGGTGATGTCAGCGTTTGCGTCCCGACGGCCCCCGATATTCGTCAGGCGCAAACGTCTCAAAATCCCCCTCCTTCTTGTGGGGAGGGGTAAGGGGTGGGGGTAATTCGTAGAGCAAACACACCTCAATACGACCCCCATCACTCGTCCCCCAGATACGCCCGGCGCACTTCCGGACTGGCCCGGATCTCATCCACGGTCCCGGTCGCAATCACCCGCCCATAGACCAGCACCGAAATCCGGTCGGCCAGCGCGAACACCGCATCCATGTCGTGCTCGATGAGCAGGATCGGCGCCTCCTTCCGCAACTCGGACAAGAACCCCGTCAGCGCCTTGGAGCCTTCCGGTCCCATGCCCGCCATCGGCTCGTCGAGCAGGAATGCCTTGGAACCCAGCGCCAGTGCGATGGCGATTTCGAGCTGGCGGCGCTCGCCATGCGACAGCTCCGCAGCCGGCACGTCCGAGCGGCTTTCGAGCCCGACCCGTGCCAGCGCGGCGCGGGCAGGTTCGGTCAGCGACGCATCGCTCATCACCGGCTTGAAGAAGCGGAAGCTCGATCCCTGCACCGACTGCACCGCCAGCATGACGTTGCGCAGCGCCGAAAATTCCGTCGCCAGCGACGAGACCTGGAACGAGCGCCCGAGCCCGCGCCGTGCGCGCTCCGCGACGGAGAGATCGTTCAGCCGGTCGCCCAGAAAGACGATCTCGCCGGAATCGGCCTTCAGCGTACCGGCGATCTGGTGGATCAGCGTCGACTTGCCGGCCCCGTTGGGACCGATCAGGGCGTGGATTTCGCCCTGATAAAGATCGATCGAGACGTTCTCGGTCGCCTTCAGCGCGCCGAAGCTCTTGTAAAGGTTGCGGATCGACAGGACGGACTCAGCCATGACGCACCCTTCCGGCCAGGAACCCGATCAGCCCGCCGCGCGCAAAGAGCACGACGGCAAGAAGCGCGAGGCCGAGGAAGAACTGCCAGCGATCGGTCATGCCGCCGAGAAGGTATTCGACCATGACGAACATCATCGCGCCGGCGACCGGGCCGAACAGCCGCGCCACGCCGCCGAGGATGATCAGCACGATGAACTCGCCCGACATGTGCCACGACATCATGGAGGGGCTGACGAAGCGGTTCAAATCCGCATAGAGCGCGCCGGCCAGGGCCGTGATCATGCCGGAGATGACGAAGGCTGCGAGGCGGATGCGGAACGGCGCGATGCCGACTGAGGCGACGCGCACCTCGTTCTGCCGCGCCGCCTGAAGCGCGGAGCCGAAGCGCGAGCGGGCGACCAGTGCGAACACCACCAGCACCGCCATCAGGACGCCGTAGCAGAGAAGGAAGAAGCTCATCGGCACCATCGTGTTGATGCCCGGGAAGGTGTTGCGCACGAAGATCGACAGCCCGTCCTCGCCGCCATAGGCGGGCCAGGAGATCGCGAAATAGTAGGTCATCTGCGCGAAGGCGAGCGTGATCATGATGAAGTAGACGCCCGACGTACGCAGGCTCACCGCGCCAATGAACAGCGCCAGCAGCCCCGCCGCCGCAATCGCCACCAGCCAGATGACGAGCATGGAATTTGTGCCGGCAAAGCTCGCAAGACCCAGATTGATCGGCTGCATGGAAAAAGCGTGGCTGGCGAGGATGCCGGCCGCATAGCCGCCGACGCCGAAAAACGCCGCGTGGCCGAACGAGACGAGCCCGCCCAGCCCGAGCGCGAGATTGAGCCCGACGGCGGCGAGCGCGAGGATCGCCATGCGCGTCGCCAGTGTCACGTAGAAGGGCGAGCCCATCTGTGTCGCCACGAACGGGATCGCGAGCAGGACGAGGGCCAGCGCGATATTGATGATGGTTTCGCGGCTCATGCTCATCCTTTCGCGAACAGGCCCTGCGGGCGCACCGCGAGGATGATGGCCATGACGATGTAGATCAGCATGGAGGCGACGGCGGCACCGGCGGTCGCCGCCTGCGACGTGCCCATGAACAGCGAGAAAATCTGCGGCATCAAAAAGCGGCCCATCGTGTCGATCAATCCGACGAGGATCGCGCCGACGAGAGCGCCCTTGATCGAGCCGATACCGCCGATGACGATGACGACGAAGGCGAGGATCAGAACCGGCTCGCCCATGCCGACCTGTACCGATTGCAGCGCGCCGACCATCGCCCCGGCAAAGCCGGCCAGCGCCGCGCCGAGCGCGAAGACGATCGTATAGAGCGTGCGGATGTCGACGCCGAGCGCGCCGATCATCTCGCGGTCGCTCTCGCCCGCCCGGATGCGCATGCCGAGCCGCGTCCTGGAAATGAGGAGATAGAGCCCGAGCGCCACCGCGACGCCGACGCCGATGATCGCCAGCCGGTAGAGCTGGTAGCGCGAGCCGCCCGGCAGGGTGACGAAGCCCGCGAGTTGCGACGGCACGTTGAGATAGAGCGGCACCGAGCCGAACACCCAGCGCGTGCCTTCCGAAAAGATCAGGATCAGCGCAAAGGTCGCCAGCACCTGGTCGAGATGGTCGCGCTTATAAAGCCGGCGAATGATCGCGATCTCGACGATCGCCCCCATTGCCGCGGCGGCCGCGAGGCTCGCCACGAGCCCGATCCAGAACGAACCGGTCTCGGCGGCCACCCACGCGCAGGCGAATGCGCCGACCATGTAGAGCGAGCCATGGGCGAGGTTGATCAGGCCCATGACGCCGAAGATCAGCGTCAGCCCGGCCGCCATGAGAAACAGCATCACGCCGAGTTGCAGCCCGTTGAGCAACTGTTCGATGAGAAGTGCGCTGGACAAGATTGTGCCGCTTACGGTTTGGATTTGAGGCGCGAGAAGTGGCACCCTCTCCGCATTATCTGCGGAGAGGGCAACTCTGCTTTTACTGCGTGCACTGCTCCGCATAGGCGTCGCCGTGGTCGTCGAAGACCTTCTCGACCGTCGCGTTCGTCAACACGTCGCCATCCTTCACCACTTCCATCATGTAGATGTCCTGGATCGGGTGGCGGTTGGTGTTGAAGGAGAAGTCGCCGCGCGGGGACTGGATGTCGGCTTCCATCATCGCTGCGGCGAACGCATCCGCATCCTTCACGTCGGCCTTTGCGGCCGCCGAGAGGATGAGCTGCGCCGCATCATAGGCCTGGACGGCATAGATCGAGGGCAGGCGGTCATACTTTTCCTGGAACGCCGCGAGGAAGGCCTTCGAAGCTTCGTTGTCGAAGTCCGGCGCCCACTGGCCCGAGTTCTTGACGCCGAGCGCCGCATCGCCGATCGCCGGCAGAACGTCTTGGCTGAACGAGAAGCCGGGGCCTGTCACCGGAATGTCGACGCCCGACTGCGCGTACTGCTTCATGAAGGCGATACCCATGCCGCCCGGCAGGAACATGAAGACGGCCTCTGCGCCCGAATCGCGGATCTGCGCGATTTCGGCGGCATAGTCGGTCTGGCCAACCTGCGTGTAGACCTCGTTGGTCACCTCGCCCTTGAAGTAGCGCTTGAAGCCGGTGAGCGAATCCTGGCCGGCCGGGTAGTTCGGGGCCATGATGAACATCTTCTCGTACTGGCCGTTGGCGTATTCGCCGGCCGCCTCGTGCAGATTGTCGTTCTGGTAGGCCGCGTTGAAATAGAGCGGGTGGCAGTTGGCGCCGGCAAGCGCGGCGGGCGCGGCGTTGGTCGAGACGTAAAACTTGCCCTGTGCGGTCGCCGACGGCACCACGGCCATCGCAAGGTTCGACCACACGATGCCGGTCAGGATGTCGACTTGATCGGACTGGATCATCTTGTCGGCGATCTGCACGGCGAGTTCCGGCTTCTGGCCGTCATCCTCGATCACGACCTCGATCTCGTCGTTTCCGGCCTGCTCGATGGCGAGCATGAAACCGTCGCGCGTGTCGATGCCGAGGCCCGCGCCGCCGCCCGAAAGCGTCGTGATCATGCCGATCTTGACCGGCTCGGCCATGGCAAGGCCAGAGACCGAGAGGGAAAGGCCGAACAGCCCCGCTGCAACTATCTTCTTCATTTCGCAAACTCCCATTGCTTTTCGTTTCAGTTCCCACGGCGACCGTTTGGCTTGTTGCGCCCTTGCGGCCCCCGAATTCCTACAATTCCGTTCGCACTTTCCACAGTTCGGGAAAGAGCTCGACCTCAAGCATCTTGCGCAGATACGAGACGCCCGCCGTCCCGCCGGTTCCGCGCTTCAGCCCGATGATGCGCTCGACAGTCGTGACATGATTGAACCGCCAGCGGCGAAAATAATCTTCGAAATCGACAAGCTTTTCAGCGAGTTCGTAAAGCAGCCACCAGCGTTCCGGGTCGCGATAGACAATCTTCCAGGCTTCCATGACCTTGTCGCTCTCGGCGCGCTTCGCACGCCAGTCGGTGCGCTCGACTTCCGCCCCGACATCGAAGCCGTTGCGCGCAAGAAGCCGGATCGCCTCGTCGTAAAGGCTCGGCTGGGCGAGGATTTCCTCCAGGGGCCCGACGCGCTTTTCGGTATGCGCATGCGGTTTCAGCATCGCCAGATTGCGGTTGCCCGCCAGATACTCCACCGCGCGATACTGCCAGGACTGGAAGCCCGAGGACTGGCCGAGATCGTCGCGAAATCGCGTGTACTCCGACGGCGTCATCGTGCGCAGGACGTCCCATGCGCTGTTGAGTTGCTCGAAGATGCGCGCAACCCGCGTCAGCATCTTGAAAGCCGGCTGAAGATCGTCGCGCGCAATCGCGTCCATCGCCGCGCGCATCTCGTGGATGGCAAGCTTCATCCACAGCTCCGACGTCTGATGCTGGATGATGAACAGCATCTCGTCGGGCGATTTTGACAGCGGCGCCTGCGCGTTGAGGATCGCGTCCAGCCGCAGATAATCGCCATAGGCCATGCGCTTGGCGAAATCCGTCTCGGCGCCTTCCGGCGTCTCGTCATGCGCGGCGCTCATGTCACCTTGCTCCGCGTCTTGTGATCGGGCGTGTCCCACAGCCGGCCCTGCATGATCTCCTCGAGGATTTCGGCCGCCCGCACGACGTCGTCCTCGGAAAGGTAAAGCGGCGTAAAGCCGAACCGCATGATGTCCGGCGCGCGAAAATCGCCGATCACACCCTTCGCGATCAGCGCCTGCATCCCCGCATAGCCCTCATGGAAGCGGAACGACACCTGACTGCCGCGCGCCTGAGGATCGCGCGGCGAGGCGAGTTCGAGATCGGGGCACCGCGCCTCGACTTCGCGGATGAACAATTCCGAAAGTTCGATCGACCGCGCCCGCACGACGTCCATCGTCACGCCGTCCCACGCATCGAGCGCGGCATCGAGCGCCGCCAGCGCCACGATCGGCGGCGTGCCCACGCGCATCCGCTCGACACCCTTCGCCGGCCGATAGTCGAGGTCGAAGGCAAACGGGCTTTCATGGCCGATCCAACCCGACAGGGTAGGGCGCACGACATCCGCATGCTTCGGCGCGACATAGATGAAAGCCGGCGCGCCCGGCCCGCCGTTCAGATATTTGTAGGTGCAACCGACCGCGAAATCCGCATCCGCGCCTGTCAGATCAACCGGGATCGCGCCCGCCGAATGCGCCAAATCCCAGATCGCGATGGCACCGACCGAATGCGCCTTCTGCGTCAGCCGCTTCATGTCGTGCAGCCGGCCGGTGCGGTAGTCGACCTCGGTGATCATCATCGCCGCGACAGTCTCGTCGATACTGGCCTCGACGTCCTCGGGATCGACCACCTTCAGCTCGTAGCCCTTGCCGAGCGAAGTCAGCAGCCCCTGCGCCATGTAGAGATCGGTCGGGAAATTGCCGTTGTCGGAAAGCACCACCCGGCGATCCGGATTCAGCTCCAGCGCCGAGGCGAGCGCCTGGTAGACCTTGATCGACAGCGTGTCGCCCATCACCACCGAACCCGGCGCCGCCCCGATCAGCCGCCCGATCCTGTCACCGATCCGCGACGGCCAGTCCATCCATCCGGCAAGGTTCCACCCCTTGATCAGCATCTCCCCCCACTCGGCCTCGATGGTTTTAGCCACGCGCGCGGAAGCGGCCTTCGGCAGAGGGCCGAGGGAATTGCCGTCGAGATAGATGACGCCGTCGGGGATGTGGAACAGCGCGCGGGTACGGGCGAAGAGATCGGTCATGACAGTGCTCCACGAATGGCGGCGAAGACCCCCACTCCGTCTCGAGCTTCGCTCGATCCACCTCTCCCCCTAAAAAGGGGAGAGGAAGGGACTGCCGCGATCGCGGCGCCTTTCCAGCTTGGGTTCCTCTCCCCTTTTGAGGGGGAGAGGTGGTCCGAAGGACCGGAGTGGGGGTCATCGCACACGGTCATGCCCCCTCCTTCAACCGAAACCGCTGGATTTTCCCCGTCTGCGTCTTCGGCAATCCAGCGACGAACTTGACCGACCGTGGATACTTATAAGGCGCGATCGCCGCCTTCACATGATCCTGCAAAATCTTCACCATCAGCGCATCGCCAACGGCTCCCTCCACCAGCACCACATGCGCCTCGACGATCTGCCCGCGCGCCTCGTCGGCAACGCCGATCACGGCACATTCGAGCACATGTTCATGCGCCAGCAACGCTGCCTCGACCTCCGGCCCGGCGATGTTGTACCCGGCCGAAACGATCATGTCGTCCGACCGCGCGGCAAAATGGAAAAACCCTGCCTCGTCCTGCACGAAGCTGTCGCCCGTCAAATTCCAGCCGCCCTTGACGTATTCACCCTGCCGGTCGTCGGCGAGATAACGGCATCCCGTCGGGCCACGCACCGCCAGCCGCCCAACCTCGCCGCGCGGCAATTCTTTCATCTCGTCATCGACGATCCGCGCCTCGTACCCGCCCACCGGGCGTCCGGTCGTTGCGGGCGCCATGTCGTTCAGCCGGTTCGAGATGAAAATATGCAGCATCTCCGTCGCGCCGATGCCGTCGAGGATCGGCTTGCCGGTCTTTTTCGTCCATTCCTCGAAAACCGGCCCCGGCAGCGTCTCGCCCGCCGAAACCGCGACGCGCAGCGACGACAGATCCGCACCCTCGTCCATCGCCTTCATCATCGCGCGATAGGCGGTCGGCGCGGTGAACGAGATCGTCGCTTTGTACTTCTCGATGATCTCGATCATGTTCGGCGGCGTCGCGCTTTCGAGCAGCGTCGCGGCTGCGCCGAAGCGCAGCGGAAAAACTGCCAGACCGCCGAGCCCGAAGGTGAATGCCAGCGGCGGCGAGCCGACGAACACGTCGTCCGGCGTCACCTTCAGCACTTCCTTCGCATAGGCGTCCGCGATGATGAGAATGTCGCGGTGAAAATGCATCGTCGCCTTCGGCACGCCGGTCGTACCGGAGGTAAAACCAAGCAGCGCGACGTCATCGCGGCCAGTCCTGACAGCCTCGAAGGTGACCGGCTTATCGAGCGCCGCCCGGTCGAGCTCGGCATCATGGTTCGCCGTGCCGTCGAAGCCGACCACCTTTTTCAGGAAGCGGCTGTCCTTGGCGCAGGCCACCATCTCGTCCATCAGCCGCGTGTCGCAGAGCGCAACCGTGATTTCCGCCTTGTCGACGATCTTGGCGAGTTCGCCTGCGCGCAGCATCGGCATGGTGTTGACCACCACCGCGCCGGCCTTGGTGGCGGCGAGCCAGCAGGCGACCATGGCCGGGTTGTTCGCCGAGCGGATCAGAACGCGATTGCCCGGCTTCACGCCGTAATTCTCGACCAGAGCCCGCGCCAGCCGGTTCGTCCAGTCGGCGAGTTCCTTGTAGGTCCGGCGACGGCCATTGCCGATCAGCGCCGTGTGATCACCAAGGCCCTTCTCGACGAGCCGATCTGTCAGCTCGACGCCCGCATTGATGAAATCGGGATAGTCGAAACCGTCGAGCAAAAAGTCCGGCCACTGGTCGACGGGCGGAAGATTGTCGCGCGCGAATGTGTCGGTGTGGGCGGTGGGGCCGAGGGTCATCGGGACGCTCCATGCGAGACGGGAACCACCCCCACTCCGTCAAGCTTCGCGTGCCACCTCTCCCCCTGCCCGGGGGAGAGGAAGTGCGCTGCCGTAGCGGCGGCACCCATCCAGCCTGGGTTCCTCTCCCCCGGGCAGGGGGAGAGGTGGCCCGAAGGGACGGAGTGGGGGTGGTTCATCGACAAGCAAACAACCATATCCGTCACGCTCCCATCACCTGCCGCGCAATCACAATCTTCTGGACGTCCGACGCGCCCTCATAGATCCGCAACGCCCGGATTTCCCGATAAAGGCTTTCCACGATGTGCCCCCTTCGCACACCGTCGCCGCCATGAATCTGCACCGCCCTGTCGATGACGTCCTGCGCCTTGTCCGTCGCAAAAAGCTTCGCCATCGCCGCCTCGCGCGTCACCCGCGGTGCGCCCGAATCCTTGGTCCACGCGGCGCGATAGACGAGCAGCGCCGCCGCATCGATATCGAGCGCCATGTCCGCGATATGCCCCTGCACCATCTGCAGATCGAACAGCGGCGCACCGAACAACTGTCGCGAGCCCGCCCGCGCCGTCGTCTCGTCCAGCGCCCGCCGCGCAAAGCCGAGCGCCGCCGCGCCTACCGTCGAGCGGAACACGTCGAGCACTGACATGGCGATCTTGAACCCGTCACCTGCCTTGCCGATCAGCGCCGACGCCGGCACCCGGACATCGTCGAACGCCAGCCGCGCCAAGGGATGTGGCGCAATCACCTCCAGCCGCTCCGCGACGCTCAAACCCGGCGCATCGGCGGGCACCACGAACGCCGAAATCCCCTTCGCCCCCGGCGCCTCGCCGGTCCGCGCAAATACCGTATAGACATCCGCGATCCCGCCATTGGAAATCCACGTCTTCTCGCCCGACAGCACATAGTCGCCACCGTCAAGCGTCGCCGTCATTTCCATATTCGCCACGTCGGAGCCGGAACGCGGCTCCGACAGCGCAAACGCCGACAACGCCTCGCCGGTCCGCGTCTTTCCCAGCCACTTCTGCTGCTCGGCCGTGCCGAACAGGCTGATCGCCCCGGTCCCAAGCCCCTGCATCGCAAACGCAAAATCCGCCAGCCCGTCATGCCGCGCCAGCGTCTCGCGCGTGATGCACAATGTGCGCACGTCGAGCGGCTGCGGATCGGCCGGATCGACCGCCGAGGCCTTCAGGAACCCCGCCTCGCCAAGCTTGCGAACCAGCGATACGCACGCCGCATCGACATCCTGATGATCCACCGGCAAATTCCGCGCACACCACGCCTCCAGCCGCGCCGCATGATCGCGGTGGCGATCCTCGAAGAACGGCCAGGTGAGGAAGGAACGATCAGGCATGTCTTACCCCCGTCAGAGCGCGACGTTGCCCCCCTCTGTCCTGCCGGACATCTCCCCCGCGGGTGGGGAGATCACGCGGTGTCGACGACGAGACTAATCTCCCCCCATGCGGGGGAGATGGCCGGCAGGCCAGAGGGGGGCGCTGTCCCGCAAACGTCTCCGAGACGATAGCCAAACCCATCCTCAATTCCCCTCGAAAACCGGCCGCTGCTTCCCCACGAATGCATGATACGCCCGCGCAAAATCCTGCGTCTGCATGCAGATCGCCTGCGCCTGCGCCTCTGCCTCGATGGCCTGGTCGAGCCCCATCGACCATTCCTGGTTGAGCTGCGTCTTGGTGATCCCATGTGCGAAGGTCGGCCCCGAACCGATCTGGTGCGCCAGCTTCATCGCCTCCGCCTCCAGCGCATCGGCGGCAACGAGCCGGTTGTAAAACCCCCAGCGCTCGCCTTCCTCCGCGCTCATCGAGCGCCCCGTATAAAGCAGTTCGCCCGCGCGCCCTTGGCCGATAATCCGCGGCAGCATCGCGCATGCCCCCATGTCGCAGCCCGCAAGCCCGACGCGCGTGAACAAAAACGCCGTCTTCGCCTCCGGCGTCGCAAGCCGAATGTCCGACGCCATCGTGATGATCGCGCCCGCGCCCACCGCCACGCCGTCGACCGCCGAGATGATCGGCTTGCCGCAATTCAGCATCGCCTTGACGAAATCGCCGGTCATGCGCGTGAAGGCGAGCAGGCCCTTCATGTCCATGTCGACCAGCGGCCCGATAATGTCGTGCACATCGCCGCCCGAGCAGAAATTGCCGCCATTGGGCACGAACACGACGACATCGACATCGTCCGCATAGACGAGATCGCGAAACGTGTCGCGCAGCTCGGCATAGGATTCGAACGTAAGCGGATTTTTACGCTCCGGCCGGTCCAGCTGGACGATCGCGACATTGCCGTCCATGCGCCAGTTGAAATGCTGCGGCGCCAAACCTGCCATTTTCGTCAATGTCCGTCCTCCCAATTGCTTCGAAACGCGCGCAGCGTCGCCGACAGCCTTTCGGCGTCGGACAGCGTCAGATCGCCCAGAAATTCTTCGATCCAGATTTCATGCGCGGCGGCCATTTCGGTGAAGCGGCGCGCGCCGGCCTCCGTCAGCTTGACGATCGACGCGCGCCGGTCGCCCTCGCGCGCCGCCCGCGACACCAGCCCGTCCTTGACCAGCCGCTCGATGATGCCCGTCACGTTCCCGTTCGAGACGAGCAGGAAACGCGACAGATCGCTCATCAGCATCCCGCCCGGCTGGCGATAGAGCGCGGCCAGCACGTCGAAGCGCGGCAGCGTCGAATCGAACTGCGTCTTCAGCCGCTCGCGCAATTCCCCCTCGATCAGGCGCGAGGTGCGCAGCAGCCGTATCCACAGCCGCAACCGCTCCTTGCTCGCCGCCGGCCGGTCGATCGTGTCGAGCGGCGCGCTCACCATGTCTCGCCCCCGCAGATCGCCAGCGCCTGCCCGTTGACCGAGCGCGCACCGTCGCTGACGAGATACATCACCGCCGCCGCCACCTCGTCGACCTCGATGATCCGCCCTTGCGGATTGTCGCCCGCCAGATCCGCCCGCGCCTGCGCCTCGGTGCGTCCGGTCTTGTCCATGATATTGGCAAGCGTGCGCTCCAGCATCGGCGTCTCGACATAGCCGGGGCACACCGCATTGACCGTCACGCCGGATGTCGCCAGTTCCAGCGCCAGCGAGCGCGTCAGCCCGACGACGCCATGCTTGGCCGCCACATAGGCCGAGACGTAAGCCGCGCCCTTCAACCCCGCGATAGACGCGATGAACACAATCCGCCCCGCCTTCACACGCTTCATCGGCTCGATCGCCGGCCGCACGGTCAGGAACGATCCCGTCAAGTTCACGTCGAGCGTCTTTTGCCACATGTCGAGCGACGTCTTGTGCGCCGGCGCACTCTCGCCCCCACCCGCATTCGCGATCACGATGCCGAATGCCCCGCGCGCGGCAGTCGCCTCGTCATAAAGCTGCGCCACCGACCCCTCGTCGGTCACATCCGCGACGGTCGCATGAACACGCGCATGCCCACCCGCCACCGCGTCCAGCACATCCGCCCGCCGCCCGCAGATCGTCACCTCATGCCCTGCGTCTGCGAGTGCGAGCGCAATCGCCTTGCCAACGCCGGTACCGCCGCCCGTGACGAGTGCGTGGGTCATTTCGAAATCTCCAGATCAGGAGAGTTCGAGCGAGGCACCCCCCTCTGTCCTGCCGGACATCTCCCCCTCAAGGGGGGAGATTGGCTGATACGACCGTACCCGCGAACATCGGATGGCTCCGATATATGCAGGACCGGATTGAAGGCTGATCTCCCCCCTTGAGGGGGAGATGCCCGGCAGGGCAGAGGGGGGTGGCTTGGCGCGACGCGCATCGTCACACCTTCCCCGTCATCTGTTCCTGCGCCCGCTCCGCCAGCCGATACAACTGGTCGCGCCCCGGCAAATACGGGTCCGGCCATTTCACATGCCGATCGCCCAATTGCGCCGCCGCATGCAACGTCCAATACGGGTCCGCCAGATGCGGCCGCGCCAGACACACCAGATCCGCGCGCCCCGCCATCAGGATCGAATTGACATGATCCGGCTCGAAGATGTTCCCCACCGCCATCGTCGCCATGCCCGTCTCGTTGCGGATGCGGTCCGAAAACGGCGTCTGGAACATGCGCCCATAAACGGGCTTCGCGCGCTTCGACGTCTGACCGGCCGAAACGTCGCAGATATCGACGCCGGCGCCCTGCAATATCTTTGCGATCTTCACCGCTTCTTCCGGCGTCACGCCCTCGTCGCCGACCCAGTCATTGGCCGAAATGCGCACCGAAATCGGCTTCGCCTCGGGCCACACGGCCCGCACGGCGGCAAAGATTTCCAGCGGATAGCGCATCCGGTTCTCGAGCGACCCGCCATACGCGTCCGTGCGCTGGTTGGTCAGCGGTGAGATGAAGGACGACAAGAGATAGCCATGCGCGAAATGCAGTTCCAGCATGTCGAAGCCGCAGCGCTCCGCCATCTCGGCAGACGCCACGAACTGGTCGCGCACCAGATTCATGTCCGCGCGATCCATCGACTTCGGCACCTGATTTTCCGGCGACCACGCAACGGCTGACGCCGCCATCAGCGGCCAGTTGCCCTCGTTCAGCGGCGCGTCGGCATCCTCCCAGCCCAGCTGCGTCGAGCCCTTCGCGCCAGAATGGCCAAGCTGCGCGCAGATTTTCGCCTCGGTCTCCGCATGGACGAAATCGACCAGTTTCTTCCACGCAACCTCATGTTCGGGCGCATAGAAGCCGGGACAGCCCGGCGTGATGCGCCCTTCCGGCGACACGCAGGTCATCTCGATAGTGACGAGCCCCGCGCCGCCCTTGGCGCGTTCGGCATAATGCACGAAATGCCAGTCGGTCGGCGTGCCGTCGACCGCCTTGTACTGCGCCATGGGCGAGACGACGACGCGGTTCTTCAACTCCATCTCGCGCAGCTTGAACGGCGCCAGCATCGGCGCGCGATGCGTGTTCGAGCCCGCGCCTGCCTGGCCCTGGAACCAGTCCTCCGCGCTGCCGAGCCAGTTGGCGTCGCGCAGGCGCAAATTCTCGTGGCTGATGCGCTGCGAGCGGGTGAGCAGCGAATAGTTGAACTGCACCGGATCGAGGCCGAGATAGCGCTCCACATCCTCGAACCACTCGAGCGAATTGCGCGCCGCCGATTGCAGCTTCAAGACCTCGGTGCGCCGCGCATCCTCATATTTTTCGAACGCCTTTTCGAGCGTCGGTTCGGACTGCACGTAGTCCGCCATCGCGATCGCGCTTTCGAGCGCCAGTTTGGTGCCGGACCCGATGGAAAAATGTGCGCTCGCCGCCGCGTCGCCCATCAAAGCGAGGTTCTGGAACGACCAGCGCTCGCAAAGCACGCGGGGAAAATTGATCCAGGCCGAGCCGCGAATGTGGCCGGCATTGGTCATCAGCGCATGGCCGCCCAGATGATCCTTGAAGATCGCCTCGCAAACCGCGATGGACTCCTGTTGGCTCATCGCGCCGAAGCCGAACCGGTCCCAGGTATCCTGCGAACACTCGACGATGAACGTCGCCGTCTCCGGGTCGAACTGGTAGGCATGCGCCCACACGAAGCCATGCTCGGTCTTTTCGAAGATGAAGGTGAAGGCATCGTCGAATTTCTGATGCGTGCCGAGCCACACGAACTTGCACTTGCGCGTGTCGATGTCGGGCTGGAAATGGTCGGCGAACGCCGCGCGCGCCCGCGAGTTCAGCCCGTCCGACGCGATCACCAAATCATGGCTTTCCATGAAGGGGCGCGGATCGGCGATCTCGGACTGGAATTCGAGCTTGATGTCGAGGTCGCGGGCGCGCTCCTGCAGAAGCGTCAGCAGCTTCTTGCGCCCGATGCCGCAAAAGCCATGCCCGGTCGAGACCGTCCGCACGCCCTTGTGGATCACGGCGATGTCGTCCCAATAGGCGAAATGCTCGCGGATTGCGGCGGCGCTCTTGGCGTCGTTGTCGGCGAGATTGTCCAGCGTCTCGTCGGAGAGGACCACGCCCCAGCCGAACGTGTCGTCGGCCTTGTTGCGCTCGTAGACGGTGATATCGTGGGCGGCGTCGCGCAGCTTCATGCTGATCGCGAAATAAAGACCTGCCGGTCCGGCGCCGAGCATCGCAATCTTCATCGCCGCGCACTCCCATTATCGTTGAAGCATCGGACCGAAAAGTGGAAGCCGGTTTTCGGGTATTCCGATGCTCACCCAAGAATGGCAGGATCGCACCGAAGCGATTTTGTTTCAAGCATGAAATTTCAAGGTTGAAATATTGCAGCGCGGCATGGATGATGCGGTGCGAATGCCGGGGAGATGACGATGTTTTTCCATCAGGTGACGGATTTCGACGACGCCTACGCCAACGGGCCCAACATCGCGCGGGGCGAGCGCTGGCCGGGGCTCTGGGTCGAACCGGCGGCCGAGTATCGCAACGCCTTGGAGGCGGACGGGCGGGCCAGGCTCGACCAGCCTTACGGCGAGCGCCCCCGCAACCGCTTCGATCTCTTCCTGCCGGAAGGCTCGGCGAAGGGTCTCGTCGTCTACATTCATGGCGGCTTCTGGCTGCGTCTTGAGAAGAGCTTCTGGTCGCACCTGGCCGCTGGTCCGCTCGCCCACGGATACGCCGTCGCCATGCCGTCCTATACGCTCTGCCCGGATATCCGCATCGGCGGGATCGTGCAGGAGGTGGGGGCCGCAATCGAGACGGCGGCATCGCTTGTCGAAGGTCCGATCCGCCTTACCGGCCACTCCGCTGGCGGGCATTTGGCAACGCGCATGGTCACGACCACCTCGCCGCTCTCCGACGCCACCCGCGCCCGGATCGCGAATACGGTCTCGATCGCTGGCGTCCACGATCTGCGGCCGATGATGCGCACCGCCATGAATGCCGATTTGAAGATCGACGAGGCAGAAGCGCTCGCCGAGAGCCCGGCGCTGCTTCGCCCGCTCGACAACGCACGCGTCACTTGTTGGGTCGGCGGCACTGAGCGCGCCGAGTTCCGCCGCCAGAACGCGCTCCTCGCGAACATCTGGACCGGCCTCGGCGCCGTAACCTCCTGCTTCGAAGAGCCCGACCGACACCATTTCGACGTCATCGACGGCCTTGCCGACCCCGACCACGCCTTGACGCGAACCTTGTTGACAGGGTGAACTTCGCGGCGGAGTCTATTTCTGCGCGTCATCCCGGAAGCCGGCCGCAGCGAAGCGAAGGGTGGCTATCCGGGACCCATTCCGGGTCCACCAACCTTACGGAATGGGTCCCGGATACGCCGCTCCGCTTCGCTTCGCAGCGTTCCGGGATGACGCGCGTCGAGCAATTTGGAGTTTTGGAATGAGACCCGTTTTCGTGCAAGTCCGCTGCGTCCCCGGCAAGACCTACGAGGTCGCCGACGAACTCTACAAGCGCGAGATCGCGTCGGAGCTCTATTCGACCAGCGGCGACTACGACCTGCTCCTGAAGGTCTACATCGATGACCAGACCGACATCGGCAAGTTCGTCTCCGAAAACGTCGCCAACGTCCCCGGCATCGTCCGCTCGCTGACGACGCTGACGTTCAAGGCGTTTTAGGCCGCATCGGCACGAAAAGTGGAAACCGGTTTTCGGCAGAGCCGATGCGCAATCAGAAGTCCCGAAAACGACGAAAGCCGCCGTGGGGAGGGGGAATCCACGGCGGCTCTACTCGAAACGATGCGGCAGCCCGGAGAGGGGGGATGAGGCTGCCGCACTGGGTGTCCGGTTAGGCGGGGGACGGGCCTTGTTCCGGACTCGGCTTATGTGTTGCCGATAATGATTATCTGAGAATTTGAACGTGGCAATTCAAGGGCACGAACATTACAAGTGCGTAACGTCAGCGTGATTGGCCGAGCCCCTGTCAGCAGCCCTTTGCGCACCGGCGTTTGGCATGGACAGGGCAGGCGCCAGACGCTACCTCATTGCCCATGAAAAAAGGCGATCACCTCTTCCTCGTCGATGGCTCCGGCTACATCTTCCGCGCCTATCACGCGCTGCCTCCGTTGACGCGTAAATCGGACGGGCTGCCGGTCGGTGCGGTGTCGGGCTTCTGCAACATGCTGTGGAAACTGATGCAGAACGCGCGCGACACGGAAGTCGGCGTCACGCCGACCCATTTCGCCGTCATCTTCGACTACTCGTCCAAGACGTTCCGCAACGAACTCTACGACAAGTACAAAGCGAACCGCACCGCGCCGCCCGAAGACCTCGTCCCGCAATTCGGCCTCATCCGCCACGCGACCCGCGCATTTGAACTGCCCTGCATCGAGATGGAGGGCTTCGAGGCCGACGATCTGATCGCGACCTATGCGAAGCTGGCCTGCGAGGCGGGCGGCGACACCACCATCATCTCGTCTGACAAGGATCTGATGCAGCTCGTCGGTCCCACAGTGACGATGTACGACCCGATGAAGGACCGCGAGATCAAGGTCCCGGAGGTCATCGAGAAATGGGGTGTGCCGCCCGAAAAGATGATCGACCTCCAGGCGCTCACGGGCGATTCCATCGATAATGTGCCGGGCGTTCCCGGCATCGGTCCGAAGACCGCCGCCCAGTTGCTCGAGGAGTATGGCGACCTCGACACGCTTCTCGCCCGTGCCTCCGAGATCAAGCAGCAGAAGCGTCGCGAGAACCTGATCGAGCATGCCGAGATGGCGCGCCTGTCGCGCGAACTCGTGCGCCTGCGCGACGACGTGTCGGTCCCCGAACCGCTCTCCGCCTTCGAGCTGCAGCCGCCGAACGGGCCGAAGCTGATCGGCTTCCTGAAGACGATGGAATTCACCTCGCTCACCCGCCGCGTCGCCGAGGCGACGGGCGCGGAGGCGGCAGACATCGAGCCGATGCATGTCGAGGTGCAGACAGGCTCTGCCGCCCACGGTCCCGACCTCGACGTGCCGCACCCGTCCACCGTCGCGCCCGGCGAGGAGGGCGACGTCGCCGCCGAGCCGAAGACCGGCCCGGCGACGCCGGCCGATCTCGCCAAATCCCGCGCCGATGCGGCGGTCGCAGCCAGGATCGACCGCACCGCCTATGTCACGATCCGCGATCTCGCGACGCTCCAGGCCTGGGTGGCCGAGGCGCGCGAGGCCGGCATTGTCGCCTTCGACACCGAAACGACCTCGCTCGATCCGATGCAGGCCGAACTCTGCGGCTTTTCGCTCGCCACCGCACCCGGCCGCGCGGCCTACGTGCCGCTGATCCACAAATCCGGCGCGGGCGACCTTCTCGGCGGCGGGCTGGTCGAAAACCAGATCCCGATCCGCGAGGCGCTCGCCGCCATCAAGCCGCTGATGGAGGACCGCTCGGTTCTCAAGATCGCGCACAATTTGAAATACGACTATCTCGTGCTCCTCCGCCACGGCATCGACGCCGCCCCCTGCGACGACACGATGCTGCTCTCCTACGTCACCGATGGCGGCTCGGGTTCGCAGAGCATGGATTCGTTGTCCGAGCGCTGGCTCGGCCACGTGCCGATCCCGTTCAAGGATGTCTGCGGCTCCGGCAAGTCGATGATCACCTTCGATTTCGTCGACCTGGAAAAGGCAACGGCCTATGCCGCCGAGGACGCCGACGTCACCTTGCGCCTCTGGAACGTGCTGAAGCCGCGCTTGACCGCCAAGGGCCTCAACGCCGTCTACGAGCGGCTGGAGCGCCCGCTGGTTCCCGTCCTCGCGCGTATGGAGAGCCGCGGCATCTCGGTCGACCGGCAAATCCTGTCGCGCCTTTCGGGCGAGCTCGCTCAGCGCGCGGGCGCTTTCGAGGACGAAGTCTACGAGCTTGCCGGCGAGCGTTTCACCATCGGCTCGCCCAAGCAGTTGGGCGACATCCTCTTCGGCCGCATGGGCCTGCCCGGCGGCTCTAAGACCAAGACCGGCCAGTGGTCGACGTCGGCCTCCGTGCTGGAGGACCTCGCCGCCGAGGGTCACGAACTGCCGCGCAAGATCGTCGACTGGCGCCAGCTCACCAAGCTAAAATCCACCTATACCGACGCGCTGCCGGGCTACATCCATCCCGAAACGAAGCGCGTCCACACATCCTATGCGCTCGCCGCGACGACGACCGGCCGCCTGTCCTCGTCCGAGCCCAACCTGCAGAACATCCCGATCCGCACTGCCGAGGGCCGCAAGATCCGCACGGCTTTCGTGGCCGAGACGGGCCACAGGCTGATCTCCGCCGATTACAGCCAGATCGAGCTGCGCGTCCTCGCCCACGTCGCCGAAATTCCGCAGCTTCGCCAGGCGTTTGCCGAGGGCATCGATATCCACGCGATGACGGCCTCCGAAATGTTCGGCGTGCCGGTGGAAGGCATGCCGTCCGACGTGCGCCGCCGCGCCAAGGCGATCAATTTCGGCATCATCTACGGCATCTCGGCCTTCGGCCTCGCCAACCAGTTGTCGATCGGTCGTGAGGAGGCGGGCAGCTACATCCGCAAATATTTCGAGCGCTTTCCCGGCATCAAGGACTACATGGACGCGACCAAGGCCTATGCGCGCGACAACGGCTATGTCGAGACCATCTTCGGCCGCCGCGTCCACTACCCGGAAATCCGCTCGCCGAACCCGTCCGTCCGCGCCTTCAACGAACGCGCCGCCATCAATGCGCCGATCCAGGGTTCCGCAGCCGACGTCATCCGCCGCGCGATGATCCGCATGGAAGACCGTCTCGCCGAGGCTGGCCTATCCGAAACGCTGATGCTGCTCCAGGTCCATGACGAACTGATCTTCGAAGCGCCCGAAGCGCAGGTCGAAGCGGCGATCCCGGTGATCCGCGAGACGATGGAGCACGCGGCGATGCCGGCGCTCTCCATGCGCGTGCCGCTGCAGGTCGATGCGCGCGCGGCGTCGAACTGGGACGAGGCGCACTGAACGCGTCATGGAGGCGGGCCCGCTCCTCTCCTTCGCGCTCGCCTCGCTCCTGATCGAGCTCACCCCCGGCCCGAACATGACCTGGCTGGCGCTGGTCGCGGCCGGCGAAGGGCGCCGGCGCGGCTATGCGGCGGTGGCCGGCGTCGCGCTGGGGCTCGCCGCGCTCGGCCTCGCAGCCGCCTTCGGCGTCGCCGAACTCCTCCAGCGCTCGTCGCTCGCCTACGAAATCCTGCGCTGGGCCGGCGGGCTCTTCCTGCTCTATCTCGCCTGGGACGGCTGGCGCGGCAATGGCGACATGGCTCAGACGGGCGGCGGATCGGACCGAGTTTATTTCCTGCGCGGCCTCGTCACCAATATGCTCAACCCGAAGGCGGCGCTGTTCTATGTCGCGGTCCTGCCGACCTTCCTCGATCCCGCCCGCCCGCTGCTCGGCCAGACGCTCGCTTTGTCGGCGGTCTATGTGTCGGTCGCGACTCTCGTCCATGCCGGCATCGTCACGGCTGCCGGCGCGTTGACCGCCTTCACGCAAAAGCCGGGCCGCGAAATCGCGACCCGGCGTGTTCTCTCAAGCCTTCTGGCCCTCGTCGCCGTCTGGCTAATCTGGTCGACGGGGCGCTAGCTACTCGATGACGGCGCACGCATAGCGGTCGCCGGCATCGCCGGTCGGCTGTGTCTCGTAATCGTCCGTGCCGCCATGGATCATCAGCGCGCGGCCGGCAATGTCGGCCTCGCCGCCGTCGCCGAGTGTCACCATGTGATTGAACACCTGCGCGCGCAGCACGCCGTCCTCGCCGACATACTGGTTCGGCATGTCGCCGACATGGGGTCCGCCTTCGGCGAGATAGCCATGGGCCGCGTCGGTCGGGTTGAAGTGCCCGCCGGCCGATTCATGGTCGCTCTCGTGGTCGCATGTGCCCGTTTCATGAACGTGGAAGGCCAGCCATTCGCCTGCCGGCAGGCCCGAAACCTCGAGTTCGATGAGGACGCCGTTCGGCGTGCCGGTCAGCGTCGCGGTGCCGTTCTCCGCGCCCTCCATATCGACGAAACCGGCGCTGGCGCTGGTCGTCTCGGCGGGTGCGGCCTGCTCCGCCTCGTCCTGCGCAAGAGCCGTCCCCGACATCATCAGGATGGCCGTCGCCGCTGTCACTAAGGTCTTCATTCCGCATCTCCCGGTTGTTGGTCCGAGGAGGGGCAATGTATGTCAGGCGCGCTTTGTTCCCTGGACAGCAAGCACGTCGTCTTCGCAGCACACCTTGTCGCGGCCGCTCCGCTTGGCGGCGTAGAGCGCGATGTCGGCGCGGCGCAGAGCGTCGGCGACGTCACCACCGGCGGTGAATTCCGCGACGCCCACGCTCCCCGTGATCCGCAATCCATAGGGCATCTGGCCGTCATGCCAGGCCGCAATGCCGGTGCGGATGCCCTCGCCGAACAGCTTGGCGGCGCGAAGCGGGGTCGTTGGCAGCAGGATGGCGAATTCCTCCCCGCCGATCCGCGCCGCGATCGGATGGAAGGGCAGGCGCGACAGGATCGTCCCCACCGCCCGGATCACCTCGTCGCCGACGCCGTGGCCAAACCTGTCATTGATCTGCTTGAAGTGATCGATGTCGATCAGCAGGACGGAGCAGGGCACGCCTTGCGGCTTGCCAGAAAGCTCGGCGGTGGCCTTCTCGAAGAACCCGCGGCGGTTGAGAAGCCCGGTGAGCGGATCGCATCGCGCCTGGTCCTGAAGCTCCTGGGTGAGATCGAGCGCCGTGCGCAGAAGAAACAGGATCGCAAGCCCGATCCATCCGACCAGTGCCAGAAGCTTGAGCGAGACCACGTAGAAAGAGTGCGGATCGACCGCGCCGATATTCTGCGGGGTGCCGGAGAGGGTGGCGAAGGGCCGGATCAGAAGCAGCAGGATGATCGCCACGATGCCGCCGGCGATGAGATTGTCCACGCCGTCCCGCGGCTGCGTCCGGAAAATGGCCGAAACGCCGATGGTCAGGACAGTGCAGATGGCGAGTGTCATCGTCATGGAGCGTCCCATCACGTTCGGCATGACGAATGTGAAGGCGATGACGCCCACAAGCCCGGCGGCATAGGCGAGCCATAGGAATGGCTGCATCTCCGTGCCGCCATAGCGCTTCAGGAGGCTGCGCGCGGTCAGCAACCCGACCAGCCCGTAAAGCGCGTTCGCCCAGATGGACAGAAAGGCGCCATATCCGAAGATGCGTGCGAACTCGACACTTGAAGCGACGATCCCGCATCCGTAGAGCAGCGCCCAATCGGCGATGTAGCTGCGATCCCGCTGCCATCTCCAGACGAACAGGAAAGTCAGCGCCAGAAACGCGGACGCGACCGGAACCGTCAGTGAAAGCAAGTAATTGCCGGTCATGTCTTCCCCCGCCGACTCCCCTCCTGCAGGTATCAGGAAATTCGTAAGTTCAAGGTTAAACTGGGGGTTGCAGAAGAAGGACCCGACACGAGCCTCACCCTTAACGCTCCCTTAAAGCGCCGCATTTAATCTTCAGCGACAGCGACCATCAGGCAGACAAAAAGCGGGCATCAGGGGCGATGGGCGACAGACGTATCGAGCCGACCTTTGGCGGGGCGGCATCGGATGAGGGCTCCGGCCTTTTCGTGAGCGAGGAGGATCGGGTCGTGGGGCAGCCGAAGAAGCGCGGTTCGACGAAGGCGTCGTCGCGCAAATCCGAACCGAAATCGCGCGGCAAAAAGCGCGGCAAGTCGCGCCGTTCCTCGGGCGGCGGCCTGTTCGGCTTCCTGCGCAAGGCGACCTACTGGTCCTTCGTCCTCGCCATCTGGGGCGGCGTCGCCGCCGCCGGCGTTCTCGTCTTCTATGCTGCGCAGATGCCCTCGGCCTCGACCTGGGCGATCCCGGACCGCCCGCCCAACGTCAAGATCATGGATGTCGAGGGCCGGCAGGTCGCCAATCGCGGCATGATGGGCGGCGAATCGATCGGGCTGCACGAGATGTCGCCCTATATCCCGCAGGCCGTCGTCGCGATCGAGGACCGCCGCTTCTATTCGCATTTCGGTGTCGATCCGCTCGGCCTTGCCCGCGCTGTCTACGAGAACGCGGTCAATGGCCGCGTGGTGCAGGGCGGCTCGACGCTCACCCAGCAGCTCGCCAAGAACCTGTTCCTCACCAACGAGCGCTCCTACGACCGCAAGATCCGCGAAGTGTTGATGGCCTTCTGGCTGGAGAATGAATATTCGAAGGAGCAGATCCTCGAATTCTACCTGAACCGCGTCTATTTCGGCTCCGGCGCTTATGGTGTCGAAGCCGCATCGCAGCGCTATTTCGGCAAGAGCGCGCGCGACGTGACTCTGTCCGAATCCGCGCTTCTCGCCGGTCTCCTCGTCGCCCCCTCGCGCCTATCGCCGGCGCGTGATCCGAATGCGGCCGAAAACCGCGCGCAGCTCGTCCTGTCGGCCATGCGCGACCAGGGCATGATCGGCGACAGCGAACTCGCCTCCGCCATCTCCGCCCCGCCGGTGCGCGCCGCCGCCTACTGGACGGGCTCGGAAAACTACGTCGCCGACCGCATCATGGGCGAACTACCGCGCCTCATCGGCATGGACGTCACCAAGGACATGATCGTCGAGGCGACCGTCGATCTCGACCTGCAGGACCTCGCCGAAAAGGCCGTCCGCCAGATGGTCGACGAGAACAAGGCCGATCTGGACGTCTCCCAGGGCGCGCTCGTCTCGATCGATCCCGCCGGCGCCGTGCGCGCCATGGTCGGCGGCTACGACTACGCCAATTCTCAATTCGACCGTGCGTCCGAAGCCAAGCGCCAGCCCGGCTCCGCCTTCAAGGCCTTCGTCTGGATGGCGGCGATGGAGCAGGGCCTTTTCCCCGACACGATCCGCAACGACGCGCCGGTGAAGATCGGCAACTGGTCGCCGCAGAACTTCAACAACAAATATGCCGGCCCGATGACGCTGTCGCAGGCGCTCGCCCGCTCGTCGAACTCGATCGCCGCCGTCCTCGCCCACGAGGTCGGTCCCTCGGCCATCGTCGAGACGGCCTGGCGCATGGGCATCGAATCCGACCTCCAGCCGAACCTGTCGATCTCGCTCGGCACGTCGGAGGTTACCCCGCTCGAACTCACCGCAGCCTTCGTGCCCTTCTCCACCGGCGGCGTCCGCCCGGAAATTCACTTCGTCGAGCGCGTCACCACCATCGACGGCGAAGTGCTCTACCAGCGTCCGGCTTCCGCCGGCACGCAGGTCGCCCGTCCCGAGACGATCGGCATGATGAACTATATGATGTCCGAGACCGTCGGCACCGGCACCGGCCGCAATGCAGATTTCGGCTGGCCCGCCGCCGGCAAGACCGGCACCAGCCAGAACTCGCGCGACGCCTGGTTCGTCGGCTACACGGCCGAACTGACGACCGGCGTCTGGTTCGGCAACGATGACGGCAAGCCGATGAAGAACATCACCGGCGGCCAGCTTCCGGCCAAGGCGTGGAAGATCTTCATGGAAGGCGCCCATGACGGCGTCCCCGTCGCCTCGCTGCCGGGCCGCTGGACACCCGATACGTTCCAGCGCATCGAGGACCTGCTGGCGAGCGACCGTGGCGTGCCGCAGCAGGCGGCCTACCCGGCCGGCGACACCACCGGCTCAATCGCCCCACCGGCGGAAATCGGCCAGCAGCCCCAGCGATCGGGCCCGATCGGCTCCATCATGGACATCATCATGGGCAACAACTGACCGGTTCCGGCACGGTTGCCACCCCAGACATCGCTCCAAAGCTTAGCTCCATGTTGCAGGGGGCACCGCGACGCCGACGAACTCCCTCCCCCTTGTGGGGATCGTTGCGAAATTCCCGACGCGCTTGCGTTGATGCGGTCGCAGGTGTGCGGCGGCGT
>NZ_JBQVMV010000028.1:0-26653 GCF_052435475.1 Aliihoeflea sp. | reverse complement strand
GCCTCCACCCGCGCAAGCACCCTGCGCCGCTGCCGCTCCATGCGCTGCCGCGGTCCCGCAAGCCCTGCGCGCACCGCCCCCGCCACCCGCCGCACCACCGGTGGAAGCACCCCAACTCGCGCCCCCGCCTCCGCCGCCGACGCCCCTGCCGGACCCGAACGCGGAAGCCCCCGACCTCGTGGTGGAGTGATGACCGACGCGAAAGCCCGCGCGCTCGACGAGATCGCTTTTTGCGAAGCGATCCTTGCCAAGGGCGGGCAGAACGTCCTGACCGAAACCTTCCGCGACACAGCCGGTGTGACGGTCTGGGATCATTACCCGCAAGGCGACGTCTTCGACCCCGCCTCAGGCGCGCAATGGTTCTACCACTGCCACCCGGCGGAAGAGGGAGCGGCCGAGCACGGCCATTTCCACTGCTTCCTGCGCCCCGACGGCATCGCCGGCCCGATCCACCACCTCGCCGCCATCGGCGTCGATCCTTACGGAAAACCCCTGCGCATCTTCACGGTCAACCAGTGGGTGGTCGACGACGACTGGCTCGACGCCGAAGCGACGATCCCTCTCGCCCGCCGCTTCGACATGCAGATGCCGCGCCCGTCCTATCTGGTGAACCGCTGGCTGACCGCGATCTTCGCCGCCTATGAGGACGAGATCGCGCACCTGATCGCCGAGCGCGACCGCGTGCTCGCCGCCCACGTGCCCCCGCAGGGCATCGCCGCGCGCGAGGATCGCGCGCTCGAGGTCACCTCCGAGCTACTGCTCGCCGAGCTTCATTGACGGGTCGTATTCGACCCCCGGCACGTCCTTGACCACCGCCTGCCCGCACCGCATCGCTTTGGCTTCCGCGTCATAGGCATAGGTCGGCGAGCCGTGGAGATGCCAGCCCCTGGCGAGCGCGTTCGACACCTTGTGGCAGAAGCTCGAATCGTCCGGTCCGGTCAGCAATCGGTAAAGCCGCATGGGATCTTCCTTATTTTCCAGCCTTGGCAAGCAACCGCTCGGCCTGTTCCAGATGAAGCCGCTCGACCATCTTCCCATCGAGCGAGATGACGCCCCTGTCGCGATTTTCCGGCAGGGCAAAGGCAGCGCGGATGGCATGCGCCTCCCCAACCGCCTCCTCGCTCGGCGAAAACGCTGCATTGGCCGGATCGATCTGCGCCGGATGGATCAGCGTCTTGCCGTCGAACCCCATGTTCGCGCCCTCACGGCACTCGGCGCCGAACGCGTCGAGATCGCGAAAATCGTTCGACACCCCGTCGAGAACGTCGAGCCCGCCCGCGCGGGCTGCAAGCACCATCTGCATCAGCCACGGTGTCAGGTATCGCCTGTCCGGCGTCGCCAGGACGCCGGTATCCTTGACGAGATCATTGGTGCCGGCGACGAGGCAGGCGAGCCGCGCCGCATTGTCCCGGCCGAGTTCAGCGATGGCGCCCAGATTGAGCATGGCGCGGGGCGTCTCGATCATCGCCCACAGCCAGCATTCGGTGTCGCCCCGGTCGAGCAGCCGGTCGGCGTCGAGAACGTCACGCGGCCCATCGACCTTGGGCAGCAGCACCGCATCGGGCGAAGCCTCGCGCGCGGCGCGCAGATCGTCCCGGCCCCATTCGGTCGAGAGCGCATTGATCCGCAGCACGACCTCCTTCGCGCCAGCGCCGCGCCCGGCGATAAACCGGCATGCCGCCTCGCGCGCCTCGATCTTCTGCGACGGCGCGACCGCATCCTCGAGGTCGATCACCACCGCATCGCAGGCAAGCGTCGCGATCTTGGCAAGCGCCTTGGCATTTGTGGCGGGAACATAGAGCACCGAGCGGCGCGGACGGGTGGGTCGCATGGTCATGCCGCTTTGTGGCCCGACAGGACGGTTGCTGCAAGGGCTTGCCCGCGCGCGCCGAACCTGATTCCCTCTCAGCCCAAACGGGATTCCATCCATGCACCGCGATATCGTCATCGTCGGAGGCGCGATCGTCGGCGCATCCATCGCCTTTTTCCTGCGCGAGGAAGGCTATCGCGGCACGATCGCGCTGATCGAGCGCGACCCGAGCTTCGCGCAGGCCGCGACGACGCTCTCCTGCGCCTCGATCCGCCAGCAATTCTCGATCCCCGAAAACATCCGCCTGTCGCGCTTCACGCTCCAATTCTTCCACGAGCTTCAGGCCCGCTTCGGAGCTTCGGCCGACATCTCCTTTCGCGAAAGAGGCTATCTCATCCTTGCCAGCGATGAAGGCCGCGACATCCTCGCCGCCAATCATCGCGTGCAGATGGCCGAGGGCGCCGACATCGCGCTCCTGTCAGCCCCCGAACTCGAAGCTCGTTTCGCCTGGCTCTCGGCCGATGGTGTCGCCGCCGGCGCCTATGGAGTGAGCGGCGAGGGCTGGTTCGACGCCCATGCGTTGCTCGCCCTTCTGCGCACCGCGCTCAAATCCAGCGATATCGATCTCGTGAAGGGCGAAGTCGCCGCCATCACCCGCAGCGGCGGCCGCATCACCGGCGTCACGCTCGCCGACGGCGGCACGATCGAGGCCGGCGTCGTCATCAACGCTGCCGGTCCCAATGCCGGAAACGTCGCCGCACTTGCCGGCCTCGCGCTTCCCGTCGAGCCACGCAAGCGTTCGGTCTTCGTCTTCGAGGCGGCGGATCGCTTTGACGACATGCCGCTCCTGGTCGATCCGTCCGGCGTCTATGTCCGCCCCGAAGGCTCCGTCTACATCACCGGCGGCGCCGAAGATGCGAGCACCGACGGTCCGGCCGACCCCGCCGATTTCGAGCCAGACTGGCCGCTCTTCGAAGAAAGAATCTGGCCGGTCCTCGCCGCGCGCATCCCTGCCTTCGAGGCGCTGAAGCCCGGCCGCGCCTGGGCCGGACATTACGACTACAACAGCCTCGACCAGAACGCCGTCATCGGCCCCCATCCCGACGTCGCGAACTTCCTCTTCGCCAACGGCTTTTCCGGCCACGGCCTGCAGCAGGCCCCGGCAGTCGGCAAAGCGCTCGCCGAATGGATCGTCCACGGCGAATACCGCACCATCGACTGCACCGCCTTCGGCTACGAGCGCATCTTGAAAAGCCGGCCGTTCCGCGAATTGAACGTGATCTGACGCCGCCGGCGGCGGCCATTGACGTCGGGTGAGCGAACCCCTATTTGCGCGTCGGGCCGGAAGCGCCTGCCGCCCGCAGGCATCTTGCCATGGTGAAGCTTCCCTCGATCCTTCGTTTCCCTGTCTGGTGACGGTCGAAACGGCAAAGCGGGCACCCGTTGCGTGAACTTGCCGTCCTGTCCCGATAGGAGAAATGAGATGACGATCCAATCGTCTGACTTGAAGACCCATGCCCGCCGCCTGCGCACCGCGCTCGGCGAGGATGGCATCGCGATCACCCATTCTCAAGCGCTCGAACTCGTCGCCCGCCAGCATGGCGAGCGCGACTGGAACACCTTGTCCGCGCAGTCGCGGCCCCTCGCCGAGGCGCCCACTTCCGTGCCCTTCGCCGTAGGGGATGCGGTTTCCGGCACCTTCAACGGCAAGCCGGCGCGCGGTCATGTTCACGGCATCGCGCAGACGATCAAGCCGGACCTGTGGCGTCTCACCGTCGCCTTCAACCCGCCGGTCGACGTCGTCACCTCGCCGCTCTTCTCGGCAGAGCGTCGCCGGGTCGAGATCGTCGTCGGCGCCGATGGCCGTTCGCGCCGCTTGACCGGCACCGAGACCGGCGTGATGGAACTGGCCCGCGCCTGATTACGAAAGGGGCGGCGGCATTCGCCGCCCCTTTACCTTCCGATGCACCTTGCGGTAAACGAGACGCAACAATCGCACCAGAAGCGGGCTTCGGAAGATGGAAAAGTTCACGAAACTGACGGGCGTTGCCGCCCCCCTGCCCATCGTCAATGTCGACACCGACATGATCATCCCGAAGGATTATCTGAAGACGATCAAGCGCACCGGTCTTTCCAAGGGCCTGTTCGCCGAGATGCGCTTCAACGAGGACGGCACCGAGAACCCGGATTTCGTCCTCAACAAGCCGGCCTACCGCAATGCGCAGATCCTCGTCGCGGGCGACAATTTCGGCTGCGGCTCCTCGCGTGAGCACGCTCCGTGGGCATTGCTCGATTTCGGCATCCGCTGCGTGATCTCGACGTCGTTCGCCGACATTTTCTACAACAACTGCTTCAAGAACGGCATCCTGCCGATCACGGTCAGCCCCGAAGACCTTGATAAGCTTCTGGACGACGCGTCGCGCGGCGCCAACGCGACGCTGACCATCGACCTCGAAGCCTGCGAAATCCGCGGCCCCGACGGCGGCATGATCAAGTTCGACCTCGACGCCTTCAAGCGCCACTGCCTCCTGAACGGCCTCGACGATATCGGCCTGACGATGGAAAAGGCGCCGTCGATCGAAGGCTTCGAGAAGAGCTACGCCGAGAGCCGTCCCTGGGCCTGACCGCACATATGGCGCCCTTCATTCCCAAGCGTCTGGAACCGGTGGCCTTCGGCCTGTTCCTCACCTTCTTCATGACCTTCATCATCACCGGCATCTCGACGGTGCTGGTGGCGGGCGTCGATGCGCCCGGCTTCGCCGCGCTCTGGTTCCGGGCATGGATGTCGTCCTGGGCGGTCGCCTTCCCGGCCGTCCTCGTCGTCGCGCCCTTCGTGCGGCGCATCCTGCGGGTTATCGTCCGGCCCGCCTGAACCGCGAAAACCGCCACTGAAGGCGGATTTCCTTGTTCCGCCACGAAAAACGGCTAAACCGTCGCCAAAGCTCTCCAATCGAGGATCGCACGCGTGACGAACCAGACCCTGACCCGCTTTCTCGTCGAACAGCAGCGCCAGCAGGACGCGCTCCCCGGCCAGCTTCGCCTGCTGATCGAAATCGTCGCCCGCGCCTGCAAGGCGATCAGCCATTCGGTCAACAAGGGCGCGCTTGGCGGCATGCTGGGCGATCTCGGCAGCGAGAACGTGCAGGGCGAAGTCCAGAAGAAGCTCGACGTCATCGCCAACGAAATCCTGCTCGAGGCCAATGAGTGGGGCGGCCACCTCGCCGCCATGGCGTCGGAGGAAATGGAATCGATCTATGCGATCCCCAACCGCTTCCCGCGCGGCGAATATCTCCTCCTGTTCGATCCGATCGACGGCTCGTCCAACATCGACGTCGACATCTCGGTCGGCACCATCTTCTCGGTGCTCAAGGCCCCGGCCGGGGCGGAGGGCCGCGAGATCGACGAGCACGACTTCCTGCAAAAGGGCGCGACGCAGGTCGCCGCCGGCTACGCGATCTACGGCCCGCAGACCCTGCTCGTGCTCACCGTCGGCACCGGCGTCTACGAATTCGCGCTCGACCGCGACATGGGCTCCTGGCGCATGACGCACAAGGACATCAAGCTGGCGAAGGGCTATGCCGAATTCGCCATCAACATGTCGAACTACCGCCACTGGGCCCCGCCCATGCGCCGCTATGTCGACGAGTGCCTGGCGGGCAAGGACGGCGCGCGGGGCAAGAACTTCAACATGCGCTGGACCGCCTCCATGGTGGCCGACGTCCACCGCATTTTGAAGCGCGGCGGCATCTTCATGTATCCGTGGGATGCCCGCAAACCCGATATGCCCGGCAAGCTGCGCCTGATGTACGAGGCCAATCCGATGGCGTTCCTGATCGAGCAGGCCGGCGGCGCCGCCTATGACGGGCGCACCCGGATCATGGACATCGACGCAACCGCGCTGCACCAGCGCGTCGGCGTGGTGCTCGGCGATCCCGACGAGGTCGCCCGCGTCGTTGACTACCACCGCGAGGCGGAGGCAGTGCCCGCCCCCGCACCGGCCGCGCCGCGCGCCTGATCGGGGAACCGATCGGCATCGTCGGGCTTAAACCCCTGCCATGCCGATCGCCCGCCGCCTGCCCGAACTCGCCCTTCTTCGTATCAAGTCCCTTTTCGCGCGCTTTCGCCGCTTGCGGCCGCTAACGCGCATCGCCGCCCTGCTCGGCACCTTGGGCGTCGCCTTGCTCGCCGCGCTGACCTTCATCCCGGACCACATCCTCTTTCGCCAAAGGCTCGCCTTCTCGATCCTGGAGATGAGCAGTGCACGCGAGATGATCGCGCTCGACCAGCGCACCCATGACGGCCTGACGCTGCGCTCCTGGTACGTCGCCCCGCAGGAAGGGCGGCCGGTGATCGTCTATTTCGCCGGCCGCGACGGCGACATCCTGCGCAAGCCCGCCCATCTCGTCGAGCGCGTCGAGGATGGGTTCGGCCTCGTCCTCGTCGGCTATCGCGGCTATGGCGGCAATCCCGGCCTGCCGCGCGAGATCGACATGCACCGCGACATCCAGGGTCTCGTCGCGCGCCTGCGGTCCGACGATCTCGCCGGCAGCGGCCTGATCTTCTACGGCTATTCGATGGGCTCCGCCTTCGCCGCCAATGCTGCCGCGCAGGTCGATCCGCTGGCGTTGATCCTGGAAGCGCCGCTGTCGAACTTCCTCGCCGCCGTGCGCCAGCAGGCCGGTTACGTGCCGGGCTTCCTCGTGCGAACAAGGCTCGACAATCTGTCGCGCATTCCGCAGATCCGCGCGCCGATCCTGCTTCTGGCCGGCGGCCGCGATGCGGTGACGCCGCCGTCCTTTGCCCACGCACTGGCCGCCGCCAACCCCACCTTCGCTTCCGTCCAGACCTTCCCCGAGGCCAATCATTTCAGCATCGTGAGTCACGGCGGCCGCGAGGCGATCGGCGCCTTTCTTCAGGCGATCGAGAACCGGACGATGGCGGCCGCGGCCGCCTCTGGCGCATCGATCTCCTGACGGAAAGGCTGGACGGATCGGCGCTCGCGCAATATCAGCGACGGCGACACAATCTGTCGCGGCGCATGCGTGCCGGGCAATCTTTCACGATCGGAGGTTCTTCATGGCATCGCGCAAGCTTCTTCTTCTCCCCGGCGACGGTATCGGCCCCGAGGCCATGGCCGAGGTCCGCAAGCTGATCGCGGTCATGAACGACGAGATGGGTGCCGGTTTCGAGATCGAGGAGGGCCTTGTCGGAGGCGGTGCCTACGATACGCACGGCCAGTCCATCTCCGATGCCGACATGGAAAAGGCGATGGCGGCCGATGCCGTTCTGTTCGGCGCCGTCGGCGGACCCAAGTGGGACGGCGTGCCCTATGACGTGCGCCCCGAGGCCGGACTCCTGCGCCTGCGCAAGGACATGCAGCTCTTCGCGAACCTGCGCCCGGCGATCTGCTATCCCGCTCTCGCGCAGTCTTCGTCGCTGAAGCCCGAAGTCGTCGAAGGCCTCGACATCCTGATCATCCGCGAACTGACCGGCGGCGTCTATTTCGGCGAACCGAAGACCATCACCGATCTCGGCAACGGCCAGAAGCGCGCCATCGACACGCAGGTCTACGACACGTTCGAGATCGAGCGCATCTCCGGCGTCGCCTTCGAGCTCGCGCGCACGCGCCGCAACGAAGTCTGCTCGATGGAAAAGCGCAACGTCATGAAGTCGGGCGTGCTGTGGAACGAGGTCGTCACCGCCACCCACAAGGCGAAATATTCCGACGTCAAGCTCACCCACATGCTGGCCGATGCCGGCGGCATGCAGCTCGTGCGCTGGCCCAAGCAGTTCGACGTCATCGTCACCGACAACCTCTTCGGCGACATGCTCTCCGACGTTGCGGCCATGCTCACCGGCTCGCTCGGCATGCTGCCCTCCGCCTCGCTCGGCGCACCGGATGCCAAGACCGGCAAGCGCAAGGCGCTCTACGAGCCCGTCCACGGCTCGGCGCCCGACATCGCCGGCCAAGGCATCGCCAACCCGATCGCCATGATCGCCTCCTTCGCCATGTGCCTGCGCTATTCCTTCGAGATGATCGCCGAGGCCGACCGGCTCGAAGCCGCCATCTCGGCCGTGCTCGACGACGGCATCCGCACGAAGGACATCGCGTCGGAAGGCATGGACACCGTCTCGACCGCCGAGATGGGCGACGCCATCGTGGCCAAATTCCGCGCCGCTTCGGCCTGATTCCAAGCCGCGCCGCTTTGGCGAAACAAACGGGTCGCGCATGGCGCGATCCGCGACAAAGCGATCCTTTCCGGCCGATTGACCCCTGATCGCCCGGAATGCTATTCCAACGGCAACTGTCCGCGCCCGCCACGCGTTTGATCGCGAAGCCGCCCGAGCGCTCCTCACAACAGCCTCAAGGATGATCATGCAGACCGCCGCACTTGCCGTGACGACCGACGAGGCTCCCGAGTTTCCGATTCCGGCGAACACCTATGCCGAGCGCGTCGTCTCGGTCACGCATTACACCGACAGCCTGTTCTCCTTCCGCATCACGCGGCCGGCCGCCTTCCGCTTCCGCTCGGGCGAGTTCGTCATGATCGGCCTGCCGAACGCCGAGCGCCCGGTCTTCCGCGCCTATTCGATCGCCAGCCCCGCCTGGGACGAGGAGGTCGAGTTCTATTCGATCAAGGTCGCCGACGGCCCGCTGACCCAGCACCTGCAGAAGATCCAGCCCGGCGACACGGTGCTGATGAAGCACAAGTCGACGGGCACGCTGGTGCTCGACGCGCTGACGCCGGCGAAGCGCCTGTGGATGGTCGCGACCGGCACCGGCTTTGCGCCCTGGGCGAGCCTGCTGCGCGATCCGGAAACCTATGAGAAGTTCGACGAGATCGTCGTCACCAACACTTGCCGCGACGTCGCCGATCTCGCCTATGGCGACCAGCTCGTCGCCTCTCTCGAAAACGACCCGCTGATCGGCGAACTGACGGCCGGCCGCGTCAGATACGTCGCCACCACCACGCGCGAGACCTCGCCGCAAATGGGCCGCATCACCACGCTGATCGAGAATGGCGACCTTTTCCGCATCGTCGGCTGCGCGCCCTTCGACCGCGAAGCCGATCGCGTCATGATCTGCGGTTCGATGGCGATGCTGAAGGACGTCAAGGCGCTGGTCGAGGCGCATGGGCTGGAGGAAGGCTCCAACAACAAGCCGGCCGATTTCGTCGTCGAGCGCGCCTTCGTCGGCTAACACGGCTTCACTTCGGCGGGCAGCGGAACCGCCAATCGGACCGCACGTTTTCCTTGACGGTCAAGGAGAACAATCATGAGAATCGACGATATCCGCGTCTCGCGCGCCGCCAGTGATGGCGGCTCCGCAGAAGTCTTCCTTCGAGACGACGATGGCGCGGAAATCCGCGTCGGCCTGCCGCTTGGCCCCGTCTCCAGCGACGACCGCGCCTCCATCCTCGACGAGGTGCGCAGCCTCTTGAATGCCGCCGTCGAGGCGATCGGCGCGACCACCGCGCTTCCCGATGGGCTGACGCCGGCCAACGGCAACGAGGAGGTTTCCCTAGATTCGCTGGACATGCCGAATGACGGCCGCCCGCTTGAATCGCTCGAGGAAGAAGACGACAATGCCTACCAGGAATCGGATGAGGCGCTGCCCGACGAACGAGCCGAGCAAGCGCTTGCCGCTGGCCTGACACGCGGACGCTTCGGCGATCCCGCCTAGCGACAGTTCAGGCTTTGACCTGGTCGCGTCGGTGATGGCGGATACCGCAATCCGCTTCGCCGCATCGCGCCTCAGGCCGGCTCGACGCTTACGGTCGTGCGCATGACGAGCGCGTCGCCGAGTTCTTCGGCAAGCGTCGTCAAAGCCGTCGGCACGGCTTCCTGTTCGATCGGCATCATCAGGAAGTCGAGTTCGCCGACCGCGTCCTGATCCTGATTGCGCTTGGGGGTGTCCAGCATGCCGGGCACTCTCTTTTTAACATATGTTAGTCGCCTTCAAACGCAGCTATAGGCGGAATGATCCCGCCCTCAAACCGCCGAAGCGCGCTTTTCACGCAAAAGTCAGGACTGCAAACGCAAAACGCGCCCGGATGGGGCGCCTCTGCAACAGTCGGCGAAAGCCTGGACCCGCATCAGCCAATGGCTGGCAGATGTCCGAGCAAATCTTCCATGTGGATCGGGAACTTGCGCACGCGATGGCCGGTCGCGGCGAACACCGCATTGGCAATCGCCGGTCCCGCGCCGCAGATGCCGAGTTCACCGATACCCTTGGAGCCCAGCGGATTCGAGTTCTCGTCGAAGCCTTCGATCATGTGAACGTCGAGCCGCGGCACGTCGCGATTGACTGCCACGTGATACTCGGCGAGGTCACGGTTCATGAACGCGCCATAGCGCTCGTCCATCAGGCTTTCTTCCATCAGCGCCGCACCGATGCCGAAGATCATGCCGCCCATGAGCTGCGAGCGGGCAGTCTTTTCGTTGAGGATGCGGCCGGCATCGAAGACGCCGGTCAGCCGCCGCAGCCGGATTTCGCCGGTCACGGCATCGACGGCCACTTCGGCGAACTGCGCGCCGTAGGAATACTGCGCCATCGTCTTGTATTCCTTGCCCGGCTTCGCCGCGCCCTTGGCGGAAACTCCGCCCGACCCGTCGCCCAGTTGCGCGATCGGCAGTGAGCGGTTGCCGAGGGCGATGTTCGCGCCATCGATCCGCAGCTCCTTCGAATTCGCGCCCTTCCACTCGCTGTCGGCCCTGGCCGCGCGCTTGAGAAGATCGTCCTTCAGCGCCTTGGCGGCCTCGAACACGGCCGTGCCGGTCGAACCCGCGCCGAACGAGCCGCCCGAACCGCATGTCTCGGGGAACTCCGTATCGCCGAGCTTCACCGTCACATGATCCGGCGCAACGCCCATAGCCTCGGCGGCGATCTGCGTCAGGATCGTATAGGTGCCGGTCCCGATATCGGTCATGTCGAGCCGCACCGTCACATGGCCGTCGGTCGAAAGCTCGATTTCGGCCTCGGCCTCCTGCATCAGGTTCGGTCGGATGGCAGCAGCCATGCCGTGGCCGATCAGCCAGTCGCCTTCGCAGCGCGAAACCGGGCCCTTCCAGCCGAATTTCTCCGCGCCTTCCTGCAGGCAGCGGCGCATCTTGCGCGTCGAAAAGGGCTTGCCCGAATGCGGGTCCTTTTCCGGCTCGTTGCGCACCCGGAACTCCACCGGATCGACCCCGCAGGAATGCGCCAGCTCGTCGATCATGCTTTCGAAGGTCAGCGTCCCGACCGCTTCGCCCGGCGCGCGCATCGAATCCGCCTTCGGAATGTCGCCCTCGACCACGCGATGGCTGGTGCGCATCGCCTTGGTGGCGTAGCTCGCGCGCGTCGGCGAGGCGGCTGCCTCGGCAAAGGGGTAGTCGCGGGCCATGATCGACAAGGTGGCGTGGTCGATCGCAACGATCTTGCCATTGGCGTCCGCGCCCAGTTTCAGTCTTTGCCGATGACGCGGCCGGTGCGGTCCGTTGGAAAAGACGTTTCGGCGGTGCTGCGCGATCCGCACCGGCTTTCCCGTCAACTTTGCGCCATGCGCGGCGAGGATCGCCTCGTTGTGGACGCCGAGCTTCGAGCCGAACCCGCCGCCGATATAAGGCGAGACGATCCGCACGTCTTCGGGGTCGATGTCGAACGTGTTGGCGAAGGCCTTGCGCCCGTCGCCGAGAATCTGGATTGACATGTGGATGGTCAGCTTGTCGCCATCCCATTCCGCCACCGTCGCATGCGGCTCCATCGCGGCGGCATGCTGGCTCGGCGTATGGAACTCGCCCTCGACCTGGTGCGCGGCCTTCTTGTATTCGGCTTCGAAGTCGCCGGCTTCGGTGTCGACCTCGGGCGTGCCGTCGAGCTCGTCCGGCTTGACCGCCTGATCTTCATGTTTTTCAGGGTTGAAGACGCCATCTTCCGCCGCGATTTCGCAGCGGACGAGCGATGCAGCATGTCGTGCCTGCTCGAATGTTTGCGCGACGACAAGCGCCACGGGATAGCCGAGATGGCGAACCTCGTCGGATCGCATCATGGCATGCGATTGCGCGAAGCGCCCGCCCTTGGCGCGCTCGCCGAACGGGATCTGCTTCGGCGTGTTCTCATGCGTCACGACAGCCTCGACGCCAGCGCACGTCTCGGCCGCCTTGGTATCGATGGACACGATGCGTCCTTTCGCGACCGGCGATTCCACGATGAAGCCGATGAGGTGGGGCTTGTCGCCGCGCCAGTCGGCAGCATAGGTCGCCCGTCCCGACACCTTCAGCGGGCCTTCGACGCGGTCGAGCGGCTGGCCGATCAGGCCTTTGAACTCGTGTTCGCTCATGCCGCCTTCTCCTGCTTTTGCGTCATCTCGGTGAGGCTGGCGACGATCAGCCGGCGCATCAGCGGAATCTTGAAATCGTTGTCGCCCTGCCCCTTCGCCTCGGCGAGTTCGGCGTCGGCCGCTTGCTCGAACAGTGACTGGGATGGCTTCTTGCCTTCCAGCACCTCCTCGGCCCGCGCAGCCCTCCAGGGCTTGTGTGCCACGCCGCCCAGCCCGATCCTGATCTTCAGGAAATGCCCTTCCAGAAGATCGAACGCGATGCCGATCGAGACGACCGCAAAGGCGTAGGACGAACGGTCCCGCACCTTGCGGTACATCTGGAATTCCTGTGCCTTGTGCAGGACGACATGCGTGATGAGTTCGCCCTGCCCAATCTGATGATCGACATGCGGCGTGTCGCCCGGCAGCCGGTGCAGCGCATCCGCCGGGATGGTCCGCACGCCGCCGTGCGGCAGCACCGTCTCGATATCCGCGCCGAGCGTCACCATCGCCACCGCCATGTCGGATGGATGGACGGCGATGCAGTTCTCGCTCGCGCCAAGGATCGCGTGAAAGCGGTTGAGGCCGCCGATCGCGTCGCAGCCCGAACCTGGCTCGCGCTTGTTGCAGGCGCGCTGGGTGTCGTAGAAATATTGGCAGCGCGTGCGCTGGAGGAAATTGCCACCGGTCGTCGCGCGGTTGCGCAATTGCTGCGTCGCGCCCGACAGAAGTGCGGTCGAGAGAAGCGGATATTTCTCCCGCACCGCCGGATCGGCCGCAAGCGCGCTGTTCGTCACCGCCGCGCCGATGCGCAACCCGCTCTCCGTCGCCTCGATTTCCTCATGCGGCAGGCGCGAGACGTCGACCAGCGTCTCCGGTCGCTCGATCTCGTGCTTCATCAGGTCGACGAGATTGGTGCCGCCACCGAGGAACTTGGCGCTCTTCGCACTGGCGGCGGCCACGGCCACCTTGTCGTCGGAAACGCGGGAATAGCTGAACGGCGTCATGTCCGCGCCTCCGCAACTTCCATGATCGCATCGACGATGTTGTTGTAGGCACCGCAGCGGCAGAGGTTGCCCGACATGCGCTCGCGGATTTCCTCGTCGATCAACTCGACCTTTTCCTTCGTCACCACAGATGGCTCGCCGCGCTTCAGTTCGTCGAGCAGCGCGGTCGCGGAACAGATCTGCCCCGGCGTGCAATAGCCGCACTGGAACGCGTCGTGCTTGACGAACGCGGCCTGCAGTGGCGACAGCGCCTCTCCGTCCGCCATGCCCTCGATCGTCGTCACCTCGTCGCCTTCATGCGCGACGGCGAGCGACAGGCACGAATTGATCCGCCGCCCGTTGACGATGACAGTGCACGCGCCGCACTGGCCATGGTCGCAGCCCTTCTTGGAGCCGGTCATGGCAAGGTTTTCGCGCAGGAGGTCGAGGAGGCTCACCCTTGGATCGATCTGGAGATCATGGGGCGTGCCGTTGACGGTCAGTCGTAACGGGTGCATCCGCTGCCTTTCGTGGTTCCGCGCAAGGCGCGCGGCGATGGGTGGCACAGGCATGGCGCGGACGGGACGTGAGGCTCGTCTGCCATTTCGTTGGCCGAGGCGGGAAATCGGGAAAATCGCCTCGTTCCCCGGTACCGTCGTGCCCGATTGACACGCGCCATGCCTGCTTCAACGGACAAACCGCAAAGCGCCGGTCAATGTTCCTGCGGAATTTTCTACAAGCGCTGGATCACCAGTTCGAAGGTGATCAGAACGCCGACATCGCGGGCAAGCCGGCCATGGCTGACCGCGCCGTCGAGACCGACGATGGCGACGTCGAGTTCGCAGCGTCCATTCTGATACCGGCCGTCGGTGACGAGGAGTTCGGTCGCGTAGGACGCGACCTCGGGGCCGTCCTCGAACAGGGCCCCGACCGTGCTTCCGACCCCGAAAATTCGGGCTCGTTCCACCGAATTTCGGGCGCAAACTGCCTCGATTGCAGCCAGAACGGGCTCATTCGGGCGCAGAACGAGCGCAAAACCATCCGGTTTGGAGGTGGTTTCAGACCGCTTTGGCGCGAATAATCGGAAATTGGTCTCGGAATTATCCCCGACCTCGAACCGCGCACCGTCCATTTTGAGGCCGGTGACGACGCAGTCCGACGCAACGATGCAGTCGAGTGGGAGAAGGTGACCCATGCGCCCCGCCCACTCTCCGTGACAGTGCAAAAACGGCTCTCCATCGCGGATTCCGACGATCGCACCGGCCCGCTCGATGGTCGCCGCTTGAAGCGTATGGGTCTGCGAATACCAGGCGACATGATCGGCATCCGGCGCGGCGCCGGGAATGACGTAATCGAGCGGCGCAAGCGGCACGCCCGACAGGTCCACATAACCGGAAAACCCTTGCATTCCATGAGCTTGGGCTATCTCGTCATTGACCTTCAGCCCGGCCTTCAGATGCAATTCCACCGGCTCGATCCGGCACGGAACGGCAATAGCGCGCTCCGCCGCGACAGGTCCGGGCTGGCGCATCGTGCGCATTCAGACCGCCAGCCCCGCATTTACGAACCCGCCATCGACGGCCAGCACCTGCCCGTTAACGTAGCTCGCCTCGTCCGAAAGCAGAAAAGCCACCGCCTGCGCGATTTCGCGCGGCGAGCCATAGCGGCCCTGCGGCACGCGCTCATTCCATTGCCGACGCACGTCGTCGGTATGGATCGACCGGGCGAGCGGGGTGTCGATGGGACCGGGCGCGATGGCGTTGACGCGGATACCGTGCCGGCCGAGTTCGGTCGCCATGATCATGGTCATCAGGTTGACTGCGCCTTTCGATGAGCCGTAGGCGACGCGGCCCTTGTTGCCGGTGAGGCCGGAGACCGAGCTGATGTTGACGATCGACCCTGGCGTTCCGGCCGCGATCCATTGCCGCGCGGCGGCGCGCGCGACGATGAAGGTGCCCGTCAGATTGACGTCGACGATGCGGCGAAAATCGGCGACTTCCGTTTCGACGGCCGGCTTGTCCATGCCGATTCCGGCCGAATTGACGACGCCGTTCAGCGGACCGGCGCTTGCGAAGGCCGTTTCGACGTCCGCCTCATTGGCGACGTTTCCGGCAAGGCCTGCCGCGCTCGGGCCGAGTTGCGCGCAGGCGGCGTCGATAGCGTCCTGCTTCAGGTCGAAGAGAAAGACGGGAATACCGCGCTCGACGAGGATCGCGGCGGTGTCGAGGCCGATGCCAGACGCGCCGCCGGTAATGAAGACCGCGCCCGCCATCAGCTTGCCTTCGCCGTGAGGGCGGCGAGGTCGCCGCGCTTTTCGAGTTCCTCGCGGATCATCTTCTTGGCGATCTTGCCATAGGCAGATTTCGGCATCTCGTCCCAGAAGACGATGAGCTTCGGCATCTTGTAGCGCGCGATCTTCGGCTCGAGGAAGGCGCGCATGTCGATGGTCCTTGCGTCCGCGCCGGGCCGGGCGACGCAGACGGCAACGCCGATCTCGCCCCACATCGGGTCGGGCACGCCGAGGACGGCGGTTTCGGAAATCTCCGGATGGGTCAGGATCTTCTCCTCGATCTCGCGCGGATAGATGTTGGAGCCGCCGGAAATGTACATGTCCGAGGCGCGGCCGGTGAGGTAGACGAAGCCGTGCGCGTCCATATGGCCGAGGTCGCCGGTGCGGAACCAGCCATTGCGGAACGACTTGGCGTTGGCCTCCGGATTGTCCCAGTAGCCGGCAAAGACCGCCGGCCCGACGACGCAGATCTCGCCCGTCTCGCCAAGGCCGACCGCCTCGCCCGCATCGTTCTGGATCTCGACCTCGATGCCGGTGCGCTCGAAGCCGCACGAGCCGATCCGCGCCAGCGAATCGTCCACCGAATGGTGGGCGGGCGGCAGGACGGTGATGTTGCCGGTGACCTCGCCGAGGCCGAAATACTGGACGATGACCGGACCGAGCTTCTCCAGCGCGTTGACCTGGTCGGTCCGATACATGGGCGCGCCGGCATAGATGACGTAGCGCAGCGAGGAATGATCGAAACGGTCGACCGACGGGTCCTCGACGAGCAGCTTCAGGATGGTCGGCACGGTGAAGGCATTCGACACCTTCCACTTTTCGACCAGTTGCCAGACGGTCGGAACATCGAGCTTGTCGGTCGGCAAAAGCACCGTCTTTACGCCATGCGCGACCTGCGCGAGCTGGTGAACGCCGGCGCCGTGCGACAGCGGCGCGACCACGATCGAGGCGTCCTCGTGGGTCGTTCCGGGCATCAGGTCGCACAAATGATTGGTGACGACGAACCCCATCTGGCCATGCGTCAGCACCGCAGCCTTCGGACGTCCGGTCGTACCGGAGGTGAAGAAGAACCAGCATGGATCGTCGCGGTCGACGACGGTCATAGGGACCGTCCGGCCCTCGTTGCGGGCGACGATGGCGTCGTAATCCTCGCCGAATTCGGCCTCGCCGATGGCGATGAAGAAGCGCGCGTCCGGCGCCTGCTCGCGCACGGCCTGCGCGTGGCCGGCGAATGGGGCGGCGCAGATCATGCCGACCGCGCCGCTCGCCTTCGCCAGATAGGCAACCTCGTCTGGCGATTGGCGGTAATTGGTCGGGACCCACACCGCGCCGATGCGAAAGCAGGCGAACATGGATTCGAACATCTGGTTGTTGTTGGCCGACTGGACGAGCACCCGGTCGCCCTTCTGAACGCCGAATTCGGTGGCGAGCGCATGCGCGAACGCCTCGACGCGCGCCTGCATCGCCGCCCAGGTCCATGTCTCATCGCGCCAGACGAAGCCGATCTCGTCCGGATGGCGCCGGGCGGACTGGGCGAGGAAATTCGCAAGGTTCATCGCGCGGGTGGTGACTGGTTTCATCGGTTAATCCTGAAGGCTCATGCGGTTTTGCGCCCGGCCTCTGGCACGGGCGTGAAATAGACGGATTGGCGCTGCGCCAGCTTCTGCTCGACGCGGGTGGCCTCGGCGGCTAGAAGCGCGCCGATCTCGGCCTGGCGGGGCCCTTGCAGGCGGCTGTCGATCGCGGCGATGGACAGCGCGCCGACCGACCGCCCGAACGGATCGCGGATCGCGACGCCGACGCCCCAGGAATTGGCGACGATCAGACCGGGATTGAGGGCGTAGCCCTGCGCGCGCGTCTCGGCCACATCGGCGCGAATGCGCTCGGGCGGATAGAGCGGGTAGCTCGCCGCGAGCACCGGCGCATTGGCTTCCAGCACGGCTTCGATCTCCTCGTCGGGCATCGCCGCCAGAATGGCGAGCGAGCCCGCGCCGCAGCCGAGCGGATGCTCGAACCCGGTCTGGAGTGCATGGGTACGCACCGGATAGGTGCCTTCCTCGCGGTGGAGGCAGACCGAGACGAGGTCGCGGCGGACCGAGACGAAGGCGGAATCCTGCGTCTGCCGCGACAGGCGCACGACGCTGTCCATGGCGAATTGCAGAAGGCCGTAGCGCGGCGCGGCGAGCGAGCCGAGGACATAGGATTCGGCGCCGAGATAATAGCGCCGCGTCGTCTCGTCCTGCTCGACGAACCCGGCGCGCATCAGGGCCAGCAACAGGCGGCGGGCGGTCGGTTTGTTGAGCCCGGATTCCTCGACGAGCGTCGACAGCGGGACGCCGCGCCCGGCATGACGCCCCACCAGGGCCAGAAGTCCTAGCGCCCGATCCACGCTCTGGGCTCCGCCAAAATCCACCCGATGCTCCTCCCGTCCCGCATCAGCGCGGTCCACATCATGGATAGGCAGCGTAGTCAGCTCGTTGCCGGCTGTAAAGTCGCAACGAATTTCGCCTTGCAATCTGGCCCCGCATCCGTATCGTCACACCGTTCGCGGCAGGACGCTGCGGTCCATATCGTGGACCATGTTGTCGGCGGGAGAGAGAAACCCGACGGTGTGGGCCAATTAACGGAGGAAAACCAATGAACTTCCTGAAGACGGGCGCGACCGCGCTCACCTCGGTTCTGGCGGGTCTCGCCATGATGTCGGCCGCCTCGGCCGAAACGTTCCGCCTGTCGCACAACACCGGCGACACCACGACCTGGCATCGCGGCGCCGAAAAGTTCAACGAGCTCGTCAAGGCGGCGACTGGCGACGAGATGGACGTGCGCACCTTCCCGAACGCCCAGCTTTCCGGCGGCGACCAGATGCGCCAGGCCGAAATGGTCGGTCGCGGCGCCATCGATTTCGTGATGACCTCGGCCATCAACGTGACGCCGCTAGAGCCGCAGATGGCGGTCTTCTCGCTGCCCTATCTCTATTCGTCCTACGAGGAAGTCGACGCCACGGTCGACGGCGCGCCGGGCGACGCGATGAAGGAAATCATGCTCAAGCACAACATCGTCGTGCTGGCATGGGGCGAGAACGGCTTTCGCGAAGTGACCAACAGCAAGAAGCCGATCACCAAGCCGGAAGACCTGGCCGGCCTCAAGATGCGCGTCGCGGGTCCGATGTATATCGACGTGATGAACGCGCTGGGCGCCAACCCGCAGCAGATGCAGTGGACGGAAACCTTCACCGCGCTTCAGCAAGGCGTGGTGGACGGCCAGGAAAACCCGGTCGGCGCCGTGATCATTCCGCAGCGCGTCTATGAAGTGCAGAAATACCTGACCACCTGGAAATATTCCTACGACCCGGTGTTCCTCGGCGTTTCCAAGCAGCTCTGGGATTCGTGGGACGCGGAAACCCAGGAAAAGATGCAGACGGCGGCCACCGAGGCCATGGCCTACCAGAAGCAGATCACGCGCGAGGACACCGACAAGGGCCTCGACACGCTGCGCGAGAACGGCATGGAAGTCTACGAGCCGACGGCCGAAGAACTTCAGGCCTTCCGCGATGCGACCAAGCCCGCATTCGACACCTGGGCCGAAAAGGTCGGCACGGACCTGGTGCAGACCTTCCAGGATGCGATTTCGGCGAATTGAGTGCTGAGACCCGGCTGGCAGGTTGGGCGCTTTATGGCGCCCCCCTCTGCCCTGCCGGGCATCTCCCCCGCATGGGGGGAGATCACGCGGTGCCGTCGACGCGCCTAATCGCCCCCCTCGGGGGGGCGTGCCCCGGCAGGGCAGAGGGGGGCGCCGTAGGGCAACAGCGGATCGAGGTGTCCAACTTTGACCCGCTCCACCCGCGCCGACTATCGCACGTTCCGCACCATCACCACGCGCTGGATGGACAATGACGCCTATGGCCACATGAACAATGTGGTGCACTACTCCCTCTTCGACACGGCCGTGAACGGCTGGCTGATCGAGAACGAAGTGCTCGACATATACAGGGGCGCGCAGATCGGGCTCGTGGTCGAGACGGGCTGTCGGTACTTCGCCGAAATGGCCTTTCCGGACACGATCCATGCCGGCATCCGCGTCGCCAAGCTCGGCAATTCGTCGGTGCGCTACGAGATCGGGCTGTTCCGCAACGATGAGGACGAGGCCGCGGCCGAAGGCTTCTTCGTCCATGTCTATGTCGATGCGGGAACGCGCCGCCCTGCACCGCTCGATCCGGCCTTGCGCACCCTCCTCGAAAGCATCGCATCATGACCGTCGACCGCATCGTCCAGCTCGAAACGCTCGCTGCCGAACAGGAGCGGACGATCGAAGATTTGTCGGCGGAGGTCGCGCGCCAGTGGCAGGTGATCGAACGGATGCAGAAAAAGCTCGACGCGTTGACGCACCGGTTCCTCGCGCTCGAAGAGCAGTCGGCGCCGGACGTGCCGATCACCAAGCCGCCGCACTATTAGCGGAGCGCCCCCTCCCTCCCTTCGGGCCACCTCCCCCGCAGGCGGTGGAGGTGGCGGCACTTCTAGACGAAAAAGGCCGGGCGAACCCGGCCTTTCTCTTCTGCTCGGTCCGCCGAACAGAACGATCTGATCGCTTCCGGCGATTACATCGCGGGCAGGATCGCGATGTCGCGGATATCGCCTTCGGCGCCGGTGATCTCGGCAACCATCTCGGTCGCGCCGGTTTCAAGGTCGACAGTGTAGAGGCCGTTGCCGGCGACGAGCCAGGCGGTGTTCTCGCCTTCGGCGGTCGCCTGGATGTCGAGCGCGAAGGTTTCCGCGCCCTCGATGCCGAGCGCGCCGAGGGTCGCCAGCGTGCCGTCATTCGGTGCCGTCTGGCGCAGAAGAGCACCCAGACCTGCGTCGATGTCGTACATCGCGGTCGCCTCAGGGGTGCCGACCGAGTTGGTGTAGGCGGTGGCGACGACGTTCGGCGTCGCGTCGGCGTTCTCGTCGCCGGCCTCGAAGTTGAGCGAACCGTCGACGGTCGTCTCACCGGTGTCCGGGTGGACGCGCAGATTGGTGCCGTCGGTACCCATCACGCGGATGCGGTCGGCGACCGGATTGAAGTCCACCATGCCGGCAACGCCGTCGGGCAGCATTTCGGACAGGGTTTCGCCAGCGGTCGCAGCACCGGTTTCGAGGTCGATGGTGACGATCGTGCCGTCGCCGGCGACGCCGTAGAGCATGTTGTCGGCGGGACGCACGTCGATGCCGATCAGGCTGTCGACGCCCTCGACCTCGACCGTGTTCGATACTTCGGGCGCATCGGTATCAAACCAGACGAGCGTCTTGTCGCCGACGAGACCGACGGCGGGCGCGGCAATCGCGGCGGATGCGAGGCCAAAGGTGGCGACGCTGGCGGCAAGGGCGATGCGGGTGAGATGAATGGACATTGACGGTTCTCCTGTTGGCGTTCCAAAAAACGTTTCTCGGAGAGGCGCGCGACACACCGGCGATACGCACCGGGACGCACAGGTCCTCCGAGGTCCTTACCCGCCGGCGGGCGCTCTGGATGCAGCGCCTCGAATTTTTTTCGCGCATCCGCATCGGAACGCACGTCCTGGCGTGTAAAGTGCGCGAAAAGACGACTCGGGGAGCTCTCGCATTGGATGCACGTATGGAAGATTGCGACACGTTGATGCGCCGGGTGGCGGGCGGGGATCGATCGGCGCTGGCCGCGATCTTCGATCTCGAAGCCGGCCGCCTGATCGCCATCGCCAAGCGCATCGTGCGTCGTCGCGAACTTGCCGAGGAAGTTGTGCAGGAGGCCTTCGTCACCATCTGGCGCAAGGCCGCGCTCTTCGACCATGAACGCGGCGCGGCGCGCGCCTGGATGACGACCATCGTGCGCCACCGGGCGCTCAACATCATTCGCGACGGCGGCAGGCTCGACTTCCACGATGCCGACCAGCTCGCCACGCTCGGCGACCGCGCGGCGGAGGCGGATACCGCCTATGCCGACCTGTCGGAGGCCGAAGACCTCAAGCGCTGCCTTGCGCAACTCGAGCCCGAGCGCAGGCGATCCATCGTCATGGCCTATGTGGTCGGCTTCTCGCACGGCGAGATCGCGGCCCATCTCGGTGCGCCGGTCGGGACCGTCAAGGCGTGGATCAGGCGCGGCGTCGCTTCGCTCAAGGAGTGCCTTTCATGAGCCGCGAGGAGCGAAACATGCGCGCCGGCGACTATGTGCTCGGCCTGATGGACGAGACCGAGCGCGCGCGCGCCGAGCGCGACATGACGATCGACGCCGAGTTCCGCGATGCCGTCTGGTCCTTCGCCTCGCGCCTCGAAGCGCTCGACGGCCACGCGCAGGAGCCCGTCGCCGAAGGGTTGTGGTCGCGCATCGCGGCCGAGATCGCCGGTGTCACGCAGCAAACCCGCCTCGAACTCGTCCAGTCCGACATGGCGGTGGCAGGCGTCCCGCTGACGCCGCCCGACCGTCACGGCGCGCTCGGCCTCAAGCGCCCGATGTCCGGTTTCTTCCGCGGCGCGCGTGGCACCGCGCTTGCCGCCACCATGCTTGCGGCTTGCGCGCTCGGCTATGTGATCGGCCAGGCCTCGGTCACGGCTCGGGACCCCGAAGTCGTCGTGGTGCTCCTCAACGAGCAGGACGTGCCCGGCGCGCTGGTGGAAGCCTATGCCGACGACCGCGTCCGCATCCTGCCGCTGACGGATTTCGAAGTGCCCGCCGGCAAGGTGCTGGAAGTCTGGACCTTGTTCGACGCCGATGTCGGGCCGGTCTCGCTCGGGACGATGGCGTCGTCGCGCGAGGCGGTGCTGTCCGGCCCCGACCTGCCCGCGCCGCGGCCCGACCAGCTCTACGAGATCACGCTCGAGGATGCGCCGCGATCCTCGGCCGGCCGGCCGCTCGGGCCGATCCTCGTCAAGGGGCTCGCCGTCTCCCCGCCGCGATGAGCGGCAGCAGGATCGCCCCGCCGGCCAGGCCGGTGAGCGCCAGGAACCAGCCATAGCCGGTCCAGCCGGCGCGCTCGATGATGAAGGCGGCAAGCGGCGGGCTTGCCAGCGTCGCAAGTCCGCCCGCCTGGCTGACGAGGCCGATGGCGGCGGGAACCGCCTGCGGCCGCGCGACCAGGAACGGGATCGCCGCGAACAGAACCGAGGCGACGACGCCGCTCGCCACCGCCATCGTCACCGCCCCCCAGCTTGCCGCGAACGCGCCTCCCGACACGAAGGCGAAGTAGGCGGCGGCGGCGGTCACGCCGAAGGCGGCAATCCCCAGCACCATCATGAAGCGTGCCGTGCGCCCGGCGACGAGGACGCCTGCGAGCGCATTGCCGATGGGCGTTGAGAGAGCCACCAGCGCGGGCGCGAAAAGAAGCGCGCCGGGAACGGATGCGAAGGTCGGCATGAAGGTGAAGAGCGCCACCGACTGGAGCACGAAGGCGCCGAAGGCGAGCGCGACGAGCACGATGCTGACGCTGAAGACGCCCGATGCGCCCGCAGGCACAGGCGCAGCATCCGCCGGCACGCCCGTCAGCCAGCGCAGGACGACGTTCGAGGCGAGCGCCAGCGCGGCGAAGAGCAGGATGACGACAAGCAGATAGGTTTGCGCGCCGAAGGCCGGAGCGATCAGGCCCGCCAGCACGTCGGACGAGGCATAACCGAGCGGCACGAAGCCGCTCCAGATCGCCAGTACCGGCCCGCGCCAGGTCGGCGGCGAGATCGCCGTCAGGAGCGATGGCAGGCCGACGCACAGGACGACATAGCCGAGCCCCTCGATCATGCGCGCGGCGAAGATCAGGCCCGGCGACGTCGTCGCGGCCAGGATCAGCCCGCCCGGAACGATGATCGCGGAGGCGACGACGAAGGCGCGCTGCGGCCCCATGCGGGCGATGGCGAAACCGGCCGGCAGCGCCGCGAGCGCGACGAAGATGCCGATCAGCGCCGTCACCCAGCCGGCCTCGACCAGCGTCATGCCGATCGTCTCGACATACCAGCCGATCAGCGGCGCGGTCTTGGCAAGCTGAGCGCCGGTGAAGACGCCCGTCGCCAGGAGCAGGACGATGGCGGCAATGCGCAGGGGTCTGTCGGGCAGGCTTTGCAAGGACCGGGCTCCGGCGGGTGTTTTCGCGGCTTACCTATCGGGGCAAGCCGCGCTTGTCGCTTTCCAAGGGTGCTATTCGCATGGGCCAACCTGACACCCCGCAAACGAAAACCGCCGGGCTGTGAGCCCGGCGGTCTTCAACGATTAGCCGTACCAGATCAGTAGGGGCAGGCGTTGTCGGACATGAAGTCGTGGACTTCGACCGCGCCGGAAATGATGTCTGCCTTGGCCTTTTCGACCGCCGCTTCCATCTCGTCCGTGATCAGTTCCTCGTTGTTCTCGTCGACGGCATAGCCGACGCCATCCTCGGCGAGGCCGAGATTCTGGATGCCGTAGTCGAACGATCCGTTCTTGGCGTCCATGAAGGCGTTGTAGACGGCGACGTCGACGCGCTTGATCATCGAGGTCAGGACAGAGCCGGGATGCATGCCGTTCTGGTTGGAATCGACGCCGATGCCGAGAATGTCGGCATCCGCCGCAGCCTGCAGAACGCCCACGCCCGTGCCGCCGGCCGCGTGATAGACGACGTCCGCGCCCTGGTCGACCTGGTTGCGGGTGATCTCGCCACCACGGGTCGGATCGTTCCAGGCGGCCGGGGTGTCGCCGGTGTAGTTGCGGATGACGTTCGCGTCCGGATTGGCCGCCTTGACGCCGCCGACATAGCCGCATTCGAACTTGCCTATCAGCGGAACCTGCATGCCGCCGACGAAGCCGACCGTGCCGGATTCGGACGCCATGCCGGCGAGGATGCCGACGAGGTAGGACCCCTCCTGCTCCTTGAAGACGATCGAACGGACGTTCGGCTTGTCGACGACCATGTCGATGATGGCGAAGTCGGTCTCGGGATATTCCTCGGCGACCACTTCGAGCGCGGCGGACCAGTTGAAGCCGGCCATCACGATCGGGTTGCGGCCGTCCTCGGCGAAGCGGCGCAGCGCCTGCTCGCGCTGGGCCTCGTTCGAGATCTCGAACTCGACATATTCGGTTCCGGTCTCTTCCTTGAACTGCTCGGCACCGCCGAACGAGGCTTCATTGAAGGACTTGTCGAACTTGCCGCCGAGATCGAAGAGAAGGCCGGGGCTGATTTCGTCCTGGGCAAAGGCCGGAACGGTCAATGCTGTTGCGGCCAGAAGGCCAAGAACCATACGCTTCATCGTGATCCACACCCTGTCGGTTGTTTTTGCCTGGTGCCGGCGCGACGGGTGACCCCGCGCGCCGGATCGGCGGGGTATCCCCCGCTCGGGCATCACTCTTGCATGCAGGCGGACAAAATTCACGCGGAATTTTTGACCTTTTGGATAACAGGATGAGTGCTTCCGTGCCCCGAGGCGAAAAGCGGGGCCGTCCGGTTCAACCTGCCGCGGCGGCCGCGCCTGCCGGAACCTGGCAGGCCACGCCGGTCCCCTTCAGCCCGCAATAGCCATAGGGGTTCTTGGCCAGATATTGCTGGTGGTCTTCCTCGGCATAATAGAAGACCGGCGCCGCCATGATCTCCGTCGTCACGCGGCCGAGCCCCTTCGCCTTCAAGGCGCGCTCGTATTCCGCCTTAGAAGCCTCGGCCGCCTGCAACTGGGCCTCGGTCGTGGTGTAGATCGTCGAACGGTAGGTGGTGCCGACATCGTTGCCCTGGCGCATGCCCTGCGTCGGATCGTGGCTTTCCCAGAAGATGCGCAGCAGCTCGCCGAGCGATACCTGCTTCGGATCGTAGATCACCTTGACCACTTCGGCATGCCCGGTCAGCCCGGTGCAGGTTTCCTGGTAGGTGGGGTTGGGCGTGATGCCGCCGGCATAGCCGACCGCCGTCAACCAGACGCCCGGCGTCTGCCAGAACAGGCGCTCGGCGCCCCAGAAGCAGCCCATGCCGAAATAGACCGTCTCGAATCCGTCCGGCGCCTCGGACTTCTGCGCGATGCCGGAAACATAATGGCTGGCCGCGGTCGGGATCGCGTTCGCGCGACCAGGCAGCGCCTCGGACGCGCTCGGCAGTTTCAGCTTCTTGTTGAGGACGTCGCCCAGAAAGAACATCGTATTCACTCCTTCGAGCGGTCTTCCGCTCATGCGTGCAGGGCACCGCGCGGATCGCGTCGGCGCCGGTAGCCTAAGGCGTAGAATATGAGGGCGAGGCCGGCGAAAACCAAGATGGCGGGGGCCGACAGTATCGCGACTGTGATCGACGTCCAGGCGTCGGCAAACGCTCCTGCCGGCGCGATACCCGCCAGCATCGCTTCCAGGTCGAGCCCCGCGGACCGCGCCGCATCGACGAGCGGCGTCGCCAGCGGCGCCGCCGCCGCGATCGAGCGGGCGGCGTCGATGACGGCGACGATGACGCCGAGCGCCAGAAAGAACGAAGAGACGAGACGAAGCAGGAAACCCATGCGCCACCCTTATCATGCATGACGTGGCCGGCGAAGCGACCCTCATCTGCAGCTAGGCCAAGCCGTCGTCCGACGCAATGCGACAGGCCACAATTCCCGTCACCGGCGCACTGTGCCGACGAAATGTCCGTTCCATCCTCTTTCCCGGCGCGAAGGACTTCACAAGCCCGCTGCAATCGACTAGATCAGCGCCGTGCCGCGCGAGATGCTCGCCGCGACACGCCGGAGAGGTGGCCGAGTGGTCGAAGGCGCACGCCTGGAAAGTGTGTAGGCGGGAAACCGTCTCGAGGGTTCGAATCCCTCTCTCTCCGCCATTTGATTTCTCAGAAATCAACCTGAATAACAGCTTTTTCGTCGCTTTTTCTGCCTGATCCGACCCCATTCGAAGGGTTCGGCACGATGGAAGAAAATCGGGTATCGCACGGGGTATCGTCGCGGGTATCGCAAAATGACGCGCGCGAAGTCGCCTCGCAGAAGGCCGTCACGCGCCGCGGCGCGGGGCCCTATCTCGTCCAGTCTGGAAGGAGTTACCTTTTTCAGATTAAGCTGCCCAAGGAGATCGGCGGCGGCCGCGGATCGCGACCTGTCCGGATCAGTCTGGGACCGATACCCAAACAGCGCGCCCGCATGTTCGCCGATCGGCTGGCGTCGATCGCGCGGGTCGAGTTCGACAAATTGGCAAGGGTGCAAAGTATGAGTGGTGCCGATTCCGAAGCGCCCTTCGATCCAGATCGCGAGTCCCACCAAGATTATCTCGCTCGGATTGGCGACCCCCACTTCGAACCTGATCTCCTGTTTCCAGGCGACAATCCGGTAGCGCAGATTGCCGGAGCCTT
>NZ_JBQVMV010000027.1:0-28515 GCF_052435475.1 Aliihoeflea sp. | reverse complement strand
GTGCCGGCTCGGGTGGTGGCGGCTTCGGCGGCGGCTTCGGTGGTTCGGGCGGTCGCGGTTCCGGCGGTCGCGGGTCCGGCGGCCGGGGTGGCTTCGGCGGATCGGGCGGACGCGCTGGCCGTGGCGGCTCCTTCGGTCGCGGCGCCGGCCAGGCGGTCGACAATTTCGGCCGCGGCCTGCAGGACATGGGCCGCAGCATCGGCCGTGCCTTCGGCTTCAACTGACCCGTCTGGACATGCGGACCGGCCGGACGATTTCCGGCCGGTCCGCAAGCGTGAGGGACATCACGATGCCTGCAAACCACTCCTGCGCGCTGGTCGACCGCCCGGTGCGCTTCGTCGATTCCGAGCCCGTTCTGGCGATCTTGAAACGGGTCACCTCCGGCTGGTCGTGGACCGAAGTGTCGGATTCGTGCGACCCCTTCCTCGAAGTGCGCCGTAGCGGCGCGGGCTTCGTCATCGACGAACCGGAGCGCCGGACTTTCACCGAGCCGAGCGCCGTCAGCGCCGCCTGCAGCCTCGTCGTGATCCTGCTCAACCGCATGGTCGAGCCTGACCCGTCGATGCTGTGCCTGCATGCCAGCGCGGTTTCGCTCGCCGGTCGCGACTTCGTCTTTCCGTCCACGCACCGCGCTGGCAAGAGCACGCTGACGGCGGCGCTCGCCTTCTGCGGTGCGCGGATCATCGCCGACGACATCGTGCCGGTCGACTGCCGGGACGGCGTCGGGGCGCTCGTCGCCTCGGGCGTCGCGCCACGCCTGCGCGTGCCCCTGCCGCGCGCGCTCAGTCGCCGCTTCGCCTTCGACGCCTGGCGTCACAAGGGGCCCGACGACGGCCACTATCGCTATCTCGCGCTGCCGCCGGCGCGCCTTGCCCGCTTCGGCGAACGTCGCGACGCGAGCGCCTTCGTTTTTCTGGAACGCGCGCGCGGCATCCAGCCCGAACTGCTTGCAGTCACGCCCGGACAGGCGATGAAGATCCTGCTCGTCCAGAATTTCGGCAATGCCGCGCCGTCCGACATCGTGCTCGGGCGCATCGACCGGCTTGCGGCCAGGTGCCCGGCCTTCCTCCTGCGCTACGAAACCCTTGCCGACGCCCGCAGATTGCTCGCGCGGCTGGCATCGGCGGATCTCGCGACGGCTCACGCTGCACTGCGCCCCGGCACCCCGCGCGTCGCATCGAGCGACGATGTGCCGGCACAGACGAGCCTCCCTTCGGGCACCATCGTCCGCACAGGTGACGTCGTTCTCCAGCCGACGGGCGATGGCGGCGCGTTTCTCGCTGATCGTTCGGGCGGCGGCATCTTCGCGCTGGATGCGCTGGGTGCCGCGATCTGGGAAGCGCTCGCCGCTCCGGTCGCCCCGCTCGACCTCGCCGACGAACTCGCCGAAGCCTATCCCGAGATCGAGCGCACGCGCATCGAGGCCGATCTTGCCGGCCTCATTTCGCGGCTGATGGAAAAGGGTCTCGCGCGGACGGTTTAGCGCGCCGCCGCGTCGAGGGCAGCGCGTTCTTCTTCCGCCGTCAGCGCCGGTCCGGCTTCGATCGCACCGAGATAGGCTTCGAGCGCGTCGAGCGAGGAGGCGGGCGCATAGCCGTCGCCGCCGGCCGGAGCCGCCACCGCGAACCGCATCGACCAGTCGCTTTCGTCCCGGCACGAAACCGCGACGACCGACGCGCCGGCGCTGCGGTCGACCTCGTATTCGCGGCAAAGCGCGCCGCTCTGTTCGTTGAAGGAGGAGATCAGCCGCACGCGCCCAGAGCCATCGGCGATGGCCACCTCGTCGCCCGAAGCGGCGCTGTCGAGAACGGATGCGATTTCCGCGCTCGAAAATCCGCTAAGGCCCGGTTCGACCGGCGCCGCGCCGGGGCTCTGCCCGAGTTGGTAGCCGATGAACCCGGCCGCGATCGCCGTCGCCAGCGAGGCGGCGAGCGGCAATTGCCAGGATTGCTGCGCGAAGCCGAAGCGCCTCGTGCGTGCTGCGCCGAGCGAGACGACGTTCGACGCCGGCTGTTCGGCCGCGCGATGACGCTCGACCATGTCGCGCACCGCTGCGTCGAGAGCGGCGGGAACGGGCTCGGCCGGCGTGAAGGCCTCGCGTGCCGTTGCGCGCGTTTCGATGAATTCGGCGACGCGCATCACCAGCGCATCGTCGGTTTCCATCGCGCGCTCGACGGCCTTAGTCGTCGCTTCGTCCAGTTCGCCATCGGCGAAGGCCATCAATGTTTCGTCGTCAAAAATCATCGGTTCGATCATGGTTTCAATCCCTCGCACCGGTAGAACGACCCGGCACCGGGTTTATTCCCGTCAGCTCGGCCAGTCTTTTGCGCGCCCGCGCCAGTCGGCTCATCACGGTGCCGATCGGCACGTTCAGCACCTCTGCGGCATCGCGATACGAAAGATCGTCGACGCAGACGAGCATGATGATCGCGCGCTGGTCTTCCGGCATCGCCTCGAGCGCGTCCCTGACCGATGACAGCTCCTGGCGGGCATCGGCCACCTGCTGCCCGTCCTCGCCCATCAGATCGTGCCGCTCATAGACGTCTTCGCTGGGGCCGGCGGTCTTCTGCCGGCGCGTCCGGTCGATCCACAGGTTGCGGATGATGCGGAACATCCACGCGTCGAAGCGGGTGCCCAGCTCGAAACTCGCCGAACTGGCAAGCGCTCGTTCGCAGGCCTGCTGCACGAGGTCGTCCGCGACGTCCGGCGCACGCGACAGCGACAATGCGAACCGGCGCATGTTGGGCAGGAACGCGATGAGCTGGTCGCCGATATCGCTGGGAGGGCTCGTCATCGCTCGCCTGTCTGCAAAACAAATTTCGACGCACAGGAATATGTGCTCTTCGCCAACGTTTCCAGAGCGACTCTTATTCCGGCGCGCCGATGCCGGCAAATCGAATGAAGGTGGACAAGGTGAAACGCGTGTCGAAGCCGTTCGCGGCGTGCATGATCGCATTGCTTCTCGCTGCCAGCCCCGTCGTTCCGGACGCCGGCCTGCAACTCGTCGCCGCGACCGCCTTTGCCGATGACGGCGATGACGGTGACGACGGCGGCGCGTTCGCCGGCGAAGGCGGGGGCGGGGCGTCCGGTCTGCGAGGCGGCGGAACGCGCCCTCCGCGGTTCCTGCGCCAGCTTCTGCGCCCCTTCGGCGGCGCGCGCCAGCGTCAACCGCGCCGCGTTCGCGCGCAGCCGGCACCGTTGCCGGCCCAAGCCGAACGCGAGATCGTCGCGATCGGCCTCACTGCCGATGACGGGGCCACGCTCGAAGCGGCCGGCTATGCGATCCTGTCGCAGGAGCGCCTCGAAGCGCTGGACCAGACCATTGTGAAGCTGCGCATTCCCGACGGGCTCTCACTCGACGAGGCCCGCGACGCCGTCCGGGCGATCAATGACGAGGCGAGCGCGGACTTCAATCATTTCTACCGCGCCAGCGCGGCCGGCTCATCGCCGGCCTGCGAGGGCCCGGCCTGCCCGCCGCTGGAAATGGTCAACTGGCCGGTCGACGCGCGGAACTGTTCCGGGCCGGTCGCGATCGGCATGGTCGATACCGGCATCAATCCGGCGCATGCGATCTTCGAGGGCGCCGATCTGGACGTCGTGCGGATTTCCAACGAGGCCGAGCCGCCGTCGGGTCTTCAGCACGGCACTGCGGTTGCCGCGCTGCTGGTCGGGCGCGTGGCGGCGCGCGCGCGCGGGATGGTGCCCGACGCACGTCTCGTCGCCGTCGACGCCTTTGTCGGCGAGGGCCAGGCCGAGCGCGCCGCCGCCTATGATGTCGTGCGCGCGCTCGACCTCCTGGTCGAACGGCAGGTCCGCATCGTCAATCTGAGCCTCGCGGGCGAGGACAACCGGGTTCTGGAGCGAATGGTGAGGGCCGTGGTCGGCGCCGATATCGCGATCGTGGCCGCGGTCGGAAATGACGGCGCGCGCGCCGAACCGAGATTTCCGGCGGCGTATCCCGGCGTGATCGCCGTCACTGCCGTCGATGGCCGTGGCCGCGTCTATCGGCGCGCGGTGCAGGGCGACCATGTCGATGTCGCCGCGCCCGGCGTCGACATCTGGACAGCCGCTTCCATCTCGGGCGCCCGTACCAAGACCGGCACCTCTTTCGCGGCGCCCTTCGTCACCGCAACCCTGTCGATGATGCTCGCCGCAGATGGCGACCTGTCACCGGCCGAACTGGAGCGCCGCCTGATCGCGGACGCTGCCGACATCGGTGATCCGGGGCGCGATCCTGTCTACGGCGCCGGCTTGCTCGACGCCTCCCGGATCTGCTCCCGGGTAGTGGAAACGGCCGGCAAGTGACCTATTCGAGCTTGAAGCCGATCTTCATGCCGACCTGGTAGTGCGCGATCTTGCCGTTTTCGACATGACCGCGGATCTCGCTGACTTCGAACCAGTCGACATTGTTCAAAGTGCTGCTCGCACGGGTCACGGCACCCTGGATCGCATCCTCGATCGACGTCTTCGACGAACCGACGATCTCGATCTTCTTGTAGACATTCTCCATGACGTACTCCTTCGCGTTGGGGCTTCCACTGACCTATGGCGCCCGTCCGCGAAGGAAAGCCCAGTCACCGTTTCAGGACGTCGCCCCATTCGGCATGTTTGCGGAACTGCGCCGCGGCGAACGGGCAGAGCGGGATGATGGTCTTGCCCTCGGCCCGCGCGTCCGCGACGGCCTGTTCGACGAGCTTCAGCCCGACGCCCTGTCCGCGAAACGCGTCCGGCACTTCCGTATGATCGATGATGATCTGGCTCGCACCGACCTTGGAATAGGTCATCTCGGCCACGGCGCCTTCGGCGCCCCTGAAGACGTAGCGGCCCTTGGAACTTCCGTCCTCGCGTTCGACATCACTCATCGGTCGATCTCCCATTTGCGCAGAAACTGCCGCGCCGCCTCGATTTCGACCGGCCGCACTTCATGCGCCCCGTCATGCCAGACCGTCTCGACACCGGCGTCGAGCCCTTGCAGATAGCTTTCCAGCCGGTTGGTCAGGTTCGGCGGACAGATCGGGTCCTTCCGCCCGGCAGTGATCAGGATGGATTTGCCGGACAGCGAACCCTCCACCTGCGGCTGGAACGGGATCAGCGGGTGCATCAGCACGGCGCCGTCGAAGAGATCCGGCCGCGCGAAGATGACCGAGGCGAGAATGTTCGCCCCGTTCGAATAGCCGAGCCCGACCACGGCGCTCGGCTGGCGCTCGGCGACGACCGCCTCGATGAAACCTGCCATGCGCCCGGTGCGGACTGCGAGGTCCTCCATGTCGTAGACGCCCTCGGCCGTGCGGCGGAAGAAGCGCAGCGCGCCGCCCTCCGAAACATCGCCGCGCGGGGAGACGATGGTGGCGGAGGGCATCAGGTCGCGGGCGAGATCGGGAAACTGGTGCTCGTCGCCGCCCGTGCCGTGGAAGGTGAAGAAGAGGGGGGCATTGGCGCCCCCGTCCTCGATCCGGTGCTTGTAGCTTTCGATGGTCATGTCGCTCACCTGTCGATCGGTTGCAGGTTCTGTTCCAGATAGGGCCGCAAATGCTCGTGCTGCTTGGGCAGCTTCAACGCCTCGCCCAGATGCGCGGCATCCTCGTCGCGGTCGAAGCCCGGCTCGTTGGTCGCCACCTCGAACAGGACGCCGCCCGGCGTGCGGAAATAGATCGCGTAGAAATAGTCGCGATCGATGACCGGCGTGATCTGCTGGCCGGTTTCCATCAGCGCCTTGCGCACGGCAAGCTGCGCGTCGCGGTTGTCGACCGCGAAGGCGACGTGGTGCACCGAGCCCGCGCCCTGCTGGGCAGGGTTCAACATCGGATGCGCCTCGAGGTCGACGATGTTGGCCTCGTTGCCGCCTTCCACGACGAAGCGGCGCACCGCGCCTTCCTTGGCCGTCTCCTTGTAGCCCATGGCGGTCAGGAGCTCGGCCTGGCGTTCCGTGTCGCGCAGCCGCATCGACACCGAGCGGAAGCCGCGAATGGCATGGTCGGCGGAAACGCCATTGCCGGTCCACGGCGCGCGCCCGTCGCCGCTGGTCTCGACCAGCGCCAGCCCATCGCCGTCCGGTCCTTCGAAGCGCAGGACGTTCTCGCCGAAGCGGTTCGACGGCTTGATGCCGGCGACGCCCTTCTCCGCCAGCCGCTTTTCCCAGAAGGGCAGCGAGCCTTCCGGCACCGAAAAGACGGTCGTGCCGACCTCGCCCGTTCCCGGCCGGCCGCGCGCGGCATTGGGGAAGGGGAAATAGGTCATCACCGTTCCCGGCGTGCCGGCGCCGTCGGCGTAGTAGAGGTGGTAGACGTCCGGCGCGTCGAAATTGACGGTCTTCTTCACCCGGCGAAGGCCGAGCGTGTCGGTATAGAAGCGGTTGTTCTCGCGCGCGTCGCGCGCCATCGCGGTGACGTGGTGGAGCCCCTTGATCTGGTCGATCATGTCGATACCCTTTCCCTCAGCTTGCGCGGCGATTGCGCCGTGCGTGATCCATGGGCCATATGTCGGCCATCGGGGGCGGATTGAAAGGCCGTTCGGCAGAATGGACCGTTCTCTATTATCGAACAATCAACTTGATATTGTTCAACCGGAGAGCGTCATGGCCAGGCGGAAGTCGCGTCCCAACATCCTGTTCATCACCTGCGACCAGTGGCGCGGCGACGCGCTTGGGATCGCCGGCAACAACGTGGTGAAAACGCCGAATGTCGACCGGCTGGCGGGCGAGGGCACTGTGTTCCTGCGCCATTTCGCCAATGCCGCGCCCTGTGCGCCGGCCCGCGCCTGCATCTATACCGGCCTCTACCAGACGAACAATCGCGTCTGCCGCAACGGTACGCCGCTCGATGATCGTCATGACAACATCGCCCGCGCCGCCCGCCGCGCCGGCTACGATCCGACGCTATTCGGCTATACCGACGTCGCCCCCGACCCGCGCCACCATCACACGAACGACCCTGCGCTGAAGGGCTATGAAGGCATCCTGCCGGGCTTTTCCGTCGGGCAGTTGCTGCCCGAGCACCAGCGCCAGTGGCTCGCCTGGCTTGGCGCGCAGGGCATCGACGTCTCGATGGGCTCGCCCGACATCCACCGGCCCGCCAACGGGTCGAAGGCGATCGACGCGTCCTCGCCCGTCTATTCCGCCGACCAGACCGAGACTGCGTACATGACCGAATCCTTCATGCGCTGGCACGGGGCGCAGGAGGCGGGCTGGTTCGCGCATCTCTCCTTCATCCGCCCGCATCCACCCTTCGCGGTGCCAGCGCCCTACGACACGATGTACGACCCGGCCAATTGCGGCAGCTTCGCCCGCGCCGCCGATCCGGCGTCGGAAGCAGGCGTCCATCCCTTCGTCGCCGCCGAACTCGACCGCACGAAGACGGGCAAGTTCCTGCCCGGCCGCAAAGGCAAGGTGCACGATCTCGGCGAAGCCGATTTCCGGCAGATCAAGGCGCTTTATTACGGCATGATCTCCGAGGTCGATGCGCAACTCGGCCGGCTCTTCGATCACCTGAAGGCGACCGGCCAGTGGGACGACACGATCGTCATCCTGACCAGCGACCACGCCGAACTGATGGGCGATCATCACTTGCTCGGCAAGGGCGGTTATTTCGACGGCAGCTACCACGTGCCGCTCGTCATCCGCGATCCGCGGGGCAAGCCGGGCAGGGCAGGGGTCACGCGCTTCACCGAAGCGGTCGATCTGTTCCCGACGCTGCTCGACCTGATGGACCTGCCGCCGCAGCCATGGCTCGATGGCCGCAGCCTCGCGCCGTTTCTCGATGGCAAGTTGCCCGACGATTGGCGCACGGAAGCCCATGTCGAGTTCGATTTCCGGACCGGTCCCGGCGGCTCGTCGAAGCGCATGCCTGCCTCGCAGCGCACCGCCAATCTCGCGGTCCTGCGCGGCGAGCGCTACAAGCTCGTCCACTTCGCCGCGGGGCCGTCCCTGCTATTCGATCTTGCGACCGACCCGTCCGAAACCGTCGACCGTTCGCGCCACCCGGACTATCGCGACATTCATGTCGACATGCTTGAACGGCTGCTTTCCTGGCGTGCGGCCCATCTCGACCAGTCGCTGGCGCTCGGCGAACTGACCGACGAGGGGCCGCGAGGTCCGTTCGCGCCGCTTCCGCGCCAGTGAGCTGCGCAATGGAAAAGGCCCGGGAAATCCCGGGCCTTTCCGTCTCGAAGTCCGGCGATCGCTCGCCGTCCAGCGATTAGTTCGCGGGGTTGACGAGAAGCTGCTCGTCACGCGCATCGGCAAAGGTCGCCTCGTCATATTCCGGCTGAGCTTCGAGCTGCTCTTCCGTGAACGAGGTGTAGAGATACATCTCGCCATCCTCGTCCGTCATGAAGGCGAGGTTGTCCATGTCGACGGCAACCGTCTTGGCACCCAGGCCGAGGAAGCCACCGACGTCGATGGTGACGAAGTCAACGGCATCGCCTTCGAGGACGACGTCCTCGATCGAGCCGACATTCTCGTCATCGGCGCCATAGACGGTCGTGCCGATGAGTTCGTCGGCCGACAGACCGGCAGCGTCGACTTCCGTCAGCGTGGCGCGATCGATGGCGGCGGTCGCCGTGTCGTCCGTGGCGGCATCGTCTTCAGCCGGAGCGGCGGCCATGTCGTCGGTCTCGGCAGCATCGTCGGTCGCAGCCGTGTCGTCCGTCATCGCGTCGCCAGCGTCATCCGCCGTCTCGGCCATGCTGTCGCCGGCATCGTCGGCCATTTCGCCAGCGGCGTCAGCCGTGTCGTCAACCGCTTCGGCCGCCGTGTCGGTGGTCGCTGCCGCGCCGGTTGCAGCGCCGGTCGCCGCACCCGTTGCAGCCATGCCCTCGGCATCATCCGGGTCATAGGCATCGCGGTCGAACTCTTCCTGCTGCTCGAGCTGCTCACGCGTGGCCGATACGACCAGCCAGGTTGTGCCGTCCTCACGCTGCGCCCATTCGAGCGAATCGTATTCGAGAGCGACATCCTTCTGGCCGAGGCCGAGGAAGCCGCCGACGCCCACGACGATCAGCGAAGCCTGGCCGTCTGCGTCAAGCACGATGTCGTTGACGGAGCCGATGTTCTCGGCATCGTCGGCAACGCCATTATAGACGTTCTCGCCGATGATGTTGGTGGCCAGATGGCCTTCGACAGGCTCGGGGCCGGGCGTTTCGGCAGCATCAGCCGGAGCCTCGGTGGCCGAAGCCATGGCCGGATCGGTGGCGGTTTCCGGAGCGGTCGTCTGAGCGAAGGCGCCGGTCGAAAGCAGAGTTGCAATTGCGGTAGTCGCCAAAAGGGTGCGGATCATGGTAATTCTCTCCTTGTGCATGTTCCATTGCACGGCCGCGATGTCCGAACTTTTCGCAGGGGGCGGGTGTCGCGGCCTTTCACAGTGTCACAACGCCACTTTCCATGAGATGTTCCGCCGAAATCGATGGTTGAACACGATTCCGCGAGCACGTAACGGAACCACGCGACACCTCGCCCATTTCCCCGCCGGCAAGCATCTTTGCCAGACGTGAAAGGGTGACGAATTGCACTTCAAGGCAATCCTGAACAGCGAGGGCGGTACGCTCCGCACCGCGGACACCGACGCGCTTGCGGCCGACATCGAGCAAAAGTTCGCGGCCGGCGGTCACACCGTCGACATCGCGCTCGTGCCCGGCAAGGAGCTCGAGGCCGAACTCGACAAGGCGGTCGCGGACGACACGGTCGAGGGCGTGCTGATCGGCGGCGGGGATGGCAGCGTGTCGGGCGCCGCGGCCAAGCTGATGAAGACCGGCAAGGTGCTAGCGGTCCTGCCGGCCGGCACGATGAACCTCTTCGCCCGCAGCCTCCTGATACCGCTCGATCTCAGCCAGGCGCTCGACGCGCTCGCAACAGCGCCGACCGCCGATGTCGACATCGCGACGGCGAACGGCCGTCCCTTCGTCCATCAATATTCCGTCGGCATGCATGCCAAGCTCGTCCATCTGCGCGAGCAGCGCGAATTCGCCTCGCGCCTCGGCAAGATCAGGGCGTCGGCGCAGGCGGCGGTCGATACGGTCCTCAATCCGCCCCGCATCCGCGTCCGGCTCGAAATGCCGGGCGGGACGGAAGTCGAGGCACGCACCTCGTCAATCGGCATCACCAACAATCTCTACGGCGAAGGCCATATCCCCTACACCGATACGCCGGATGGCGGCACGCTCGGCATATATGTGACCAAGGCGCGCTCGCGCCGCGAGATGTTCGCCTTCCTGGCCATGATGGCGCTGGGCAGGTGGAAATCCAACGACCAGGTCGAAATTCACCAGACGAAATCGGTGACGATGCACATCCTGTCGTCGCACCGGAAGTTCCGATGCGTGATCGACGGCGAACTGTGCAAGCTCGAGCCGAAGGTCGAGGTCAAGATTCATCCCGGCGCCCTGAAGGTGCTCCGGCCGGCTGCCGCCGATGAGGCCTGATTGGGCCAGGGCAAGCAGGCATGAAAAAGGGGCGCAGCGTGCGCCCCTTTTCGTGTTCGTCTGTCGGTCCGGATTCTTACTGGGCCGGCTCGCCCTCGACGGGCGTGTCGACGCCGCCCGGCGCTTCGACCGGCTGTTCGGTCGGCGCGCCGCCCACCGGCTCCTCGGGCTCGATGGCGCCGCCGAAGAGGCCCACCGCCCAGCCGACGATGGCGGCCAGAATGAGTGCGACGATGAGGATCGTCAGAACATGCGTGCCGCGGCGGCCCTGCCGGGCTTCCGTGGGATTGACCTTGACCTTGTCATCCATGGCGTTTCCCTCTTCCTGTTATGGCCGATCGAGCGGGGCGCGTGGACGGCGACCGCCTTTCGGCCCGGCATTTTCCTTGTAGATCAGGTAGCCGACCATCCCGAGCACGGGCACGATGAGCGCCACCGCCGAACCGCGTCGCGCCAGAAGCGCAGGCAGCGCGGCGACTGCCGCCGTCGTGGCGATCGCCTTGGCATCGACGGAGCGGCGCTTGGCGGCTTCGCGCGCCTGGCGTTTGGCCGTTGAACCGTGGATGACGACCACGAGGATCGCGAGCACGACGAAGGCTCCGGCCAGTGCTAGTGCCGCCGTGATCGGCCCCCAGTGGCCCGCTATCCAGACGTAAAGCGCGATCAGCCCGAACATCACCCCGAACAGAACGAGCAGTCCGGCGATCGCATAGGCGATGGCCGAACGCTTCGTGCGTCCGATGATATCGGCCGTCTCGCCGGCTACGATGGATGCGATGAGCGTGCCGAACATCCGTCAGCTCAGCGGCGCGTCAGGAGAGCGAGCACGAAGCCGACGCCAGCCGCGATGGCGAGCGAGCTGATCGGCTTTTCGCGCACGGCTTCTTCGAGCTGCGCCTCGTAATCCTTGGCCTGCCCGCGAATGTCTTCGATAGCCGCTTCGCTGCGCGCCTTGACGCTCTCCAGACCAGACGCCGCCGCGCGCTGCGCGGAATGGTATGTGCGCTGGCCGGTCTCGCTGAGCTGGTCCTTCAGCTTCGTCACATCGCCTTTCAGGCGCTCGATTTCTGCCTCGAGCTCGGCCTTGGTCTTCGCGTCGTTGGCCCGAACCTTGGCGGTGGTGGAGGGTGAAGCCATGGATTTTTCTCCTGTTTCCGTGTTGCCGAGCACTCAACGTGTGCGCCTTCGTCCAGTTCCAGCATTGTATGAGCAGGAACGAAATTATCCCGCGCCGCGTTGCCGCTCGTGTCGGAGGAAGCCTGTGCCATCAGAAAGATACGAAAAGCGCTCGCCCATCGTGCGCCTGCCGCCCAAGTCGAATGTCGAGATCGTGCTGCAGCGGGGCTCGCAGATGGCGCTGATCGTGCTTGGGCTGCTGGGACTGTGCTTCGCGCTCTATTTCGGCCGCTACATCCTGGCGCCTGTGGCATTCGCGCTCGTCATCGGGCTGATGCTCGGCCCCGTCGCCGCGCGGATCGAGGCGCGGGGCATCTCGCCCTATATCTCGGCCGTTCTGGTCTTCATCCTGTTCGTCTTCAGCGTCTGCCTGATCGCGCTCGCGCTGGTCGGCCCGCTATCCTACTGGGCCGATCGCGGACCGCAGATGTGGCAGGAGCTGCAACTGCGCCTGTCGCAACTGCGCGAGCCGATGGAGGCGCTGCGCGACATCCAGGGCGGCCTGCGTGACGCGACGGGCGACACCGGCCTGACGGTGTCGGTCGAGGAAGGCTCGCCGATGGACAGCCTCATCACAGTCGCGCCGGCGATCGGCGCGCAGGTGCTGATCTTCATGGCGACCCTCTATTTCTTCATCGCCACGCGCCATTCGACGCGCCTTGCCGTGCTCAAGCTGTGCGTCGGCCGCCGCCTGCGCTGGCGCACCGCGCACATTTTCCGCGACGTGGAGATGCTGGTCTCGCGCTATCTCCTGTCGATCACCGCGATCAACATGGCGCTGGCGGTCGCGGTCACATGCGCCTTGTGGCTGGCCGGCGTGCCGTCGCCCGCTTTGTGGGGCATTCTCGCCGGCCTGTTGAACTTCGTCATGTATATCGGCCCGGCGATCATGGCGGCGATCCTGTTCGCCGTCGGCCTCGTCACCTTCGACACGATCTCGGGCAGCCTCATGCCACCGCTCGTCTACCTCGCCGTCAATCTGTTGGAGGCGCAGTTCGTCACGCCGATGGTCATCGGCCGGATGATGACGCTCAACCCGTTCGTCGTCCTGATCGCGCTGACCTTCTGGATCTGGATCTGGGGCCCGATCGGCGGCTTCGTCGCCATTCCCGCCTTGCTCGTCGGCTATGCGATCGCCCGCAACCTTATTCCCGGCTGGGGCCCGCAGGGACCCAATCTGCCGGGGTGACGGCGGCTAAATGAAGGGGCGCGGCTTCAGGTGCATGTCGGTCGACCACTCGGCCAGCCGCTCGAGGCCTTCGAGGTCGAGCACGACGCAGCCCCGGTCGCGCCATTGCAGCAACTGACGTTCGGCCAGCTTGCGCACCGTCTTGTTGGTATGGACGAGTGACAGGCCGAGCGTGTCGGCGACATGCTGCTGGGTGATCGGAATTTCGATCGGCGTCTTGTTCGTATTGAGCCCGGTCCCCTGCGACCGGCGCACGATGAAGGCGATCAGATAGGCGAGCCGCTCGGAAGCGTTGCGCCGCCCGACGCTGAGCATGTTCTCGTCGAGCATGCACTCCTCGCGCGAGGAGAGCCAGGTGATATCGTAGGCGAGTTCGGGATGCTCGCGGTAGAGCGTCAGCAATTCGTCGCGCTCGAAGACGCACAGGATCATCGGCGACAGCGCCTCGACGGAATGCTCCATCTCGCCGGTCACCGTGCCCTGAAGGCCGAGCAGATCGCCCGGCATCGCATAGTTCACGATCTGCCGGCGCCCGTCCGGCAGCATCTTGTAGCGAAAGCTCCAGCCTTGCAGGACGGTGTAGAGATGCGGGTTGCGCGTGCCCTCCGCCAGCACCGTCGCGCCACGGTCCACGGTCAGCTCGCCCTTCTTGAAACGGCTGATGAATTCGAGCTCTGGCTTGGTGAAACGCCGGAAGATTTCTCGCGCGTGCAACGGGCATTTCTCGCAAGGATATTTCCTTGCAGAACGGATCGCGATCTCGGCCACCGGCGGGCTCCAGGAGGTAAAGAAAAAAGTCCCTTTGCGATCTATAGTGAGGTGCGCGGCGCTTGTCAGCGGGCACGGCCTAGACCATCAAATATATTCGCAAAAGCTGATGCACATGTCATAGTTAAATGACACATCGCCGTCCGGCAAGCCAATTGCCCCGATGTCGGGAGTAGCGAATTTGGCGGAGAAGCCCCTCAAGGATCTGCGCATTCTCGTGATGGAGGACGAGTTCCTCATCGCAATGGATGTCGAGCAGTTGTGTCAGGATCATGGTGCCGAAGAGGTCATCATCCTGCGCACGCTCAAGGAACTGGGCGACCAGCCTGTCGGGGACCGTGGCATCAACGTCGCCATCGTCGACGTAATGCTGGCCGGCGAATCCACCGTGGAATTCGCCAAGACCCTTCAGGACAACAACGTGCCGTTCGTCTTCGCCACCGGCTATGCGGAAAACGAGAACCTGTTCGAAGCGTTTCCAGGTATCCGCGTGGTGGGCAAGCCCTACGCCGGCCCCACCCTGATCACCGCCATCGTCGAAGCGGTGAACCAGGGGCAGGGCCAGCCGGTATCAGGCGGCGTTTGAGCCCATCACCTGCGCTGCGATCGAATCCGGCCCGTAGTCGGATTCTCCCGAAACCTTCAAAAGCTCCTGCAAACGCGTACGCGCGCGGCTGACACGGCTCTTGATCGTGCCTACGGCACATTCGCAGATTTCGGCCGCTTCCTCGTAGGAAAAGCCCGACGCACCGATCAGGATGATCGCCTCGCGCTGGTCTTCCGGCAGGCGCTCCAGCGCATTGCGGAAGTCTTCGAGATCCATCGAGCCGTGCTGGCTGGGATGCACCGCGAGCCTTGCGGTCATCGCACCGTCGCTGTCCTGCACTTCGCGCCCGCGCTTGCGCATCTGCGAATAGAATTCGTTGCGCAGGATCGTGAAGAGCCATGCCTTAAGATTGGTGCCCGGCTGGAACGAGGACTGCTTGTCCCACGCCTTGACCAGCGTCTCCTGGACGAGATCGTCCGCGCGGTCGGAATTCTGCGAAAGCGAAACGGCGAACGCGCGAAGGCTCGGGACCGCACTGAGGAGTCCGGTCTTGAAGTCGATTTCGGCAGCCATGGTCAGTCTCCCTTGCGAGCGCTGGCGCCTGTTTCGCGATCTTCGAGTTGCCTCAGGAGATCGGCGAATCGGTCGGGGACTTCTTCCGTCACGAGTTCGTCGTAATATTGTTTGAGCTTCCGTCCGATCTCGGAATTCGAGCCCAGCGGCTCCGTGCGCTCTGTCACTGCCGGCTGTTCCTTGTTCGGCTTCATGTCTGCCTCGGTGCCCCCTGAATTGTCGTGGTCTGCCCAACGTGCGGCAATTGCCATGCGTCGCTTCCCTGTCTTTCGTTGCCTATATTCTCGCGCCCGGACCGCCCCGCCGGCACGCAAAATCGATATCAAACGTTAAGACCTCGCGATTCGTTCCTTGTTGCGGAACTTTTTTGCTGCGGGTGAGTTTGAAGGGCGCTACTGATCCGCAATTCCTGCCTTTATGTCTTGAGGGAGACGTCCAATCATGAGTTTGTCCGCAAGGATAGCGCCGCACTTGCCATTCTTGCGCCGGTTTGCCCGCGCAGTCTCCGGCTCACAGACCAGTGGCGATGCGCTTGTCGCCGCCACGCTGGAAGCAATAATCGCAGACCCGAGCGTGTTCCCGGCCGCGTCTACCGACCGCATCGCGCTCTATCGCATCTTCACCAAGCTGTTTTCCTCGGTCGCGGTCCGCGTCCCCGACGAGATGCCCGCAAATCCGTGGGAAAGCCGCGCCGTCGCCAACCTGTCCTCGCTGGCGCCCCTCCCGCGTCAGGCGTTCCTGTTGGTCGCCGTCGAAGGCTTCGGCGAACGCGAGGCGGCTGAGGTTCTCGATGTCGAGCAGAAGGAGTTCTCCCGTCTCCTCGGTCAGGCGAGCGACGAGATTTCCCGTCAGGTCGCGACCGACATCCTCATCATCGAGGACGAGCCGCTGATCGCGATGGACATCGAGCAGATGGTCGAGAGCCTCGGCCACCGCGTCGTCGGCACGGCCCGCACCCACAAGGAAGCGACCGCGCTCTTCAAGACCAGCAACGCCAAGATGGTCCTGGCCGACATTCAACTGGCCGACGGCTCGTCGGGCATCGATGCGGTCAACGAGATCCTGGCTTCGGCCAGCGTTCCGGTGATCTTCATCACCGCCTTCCCCGAGCGTCTCCTGACCGGCGAGCGGCCCGAGCCGGCCTTCCTGGTGACCAAGCCGTTCAACCCGGACATGGTCAAGGCGCTCATCAGCCAGGCGCTGTTCTTCGACCGGCAGTCGCAGGCGGCAGCCTGAGGCGAGGCTTCGTGCGGGGCAGGGCTCGATCCTGTCCCGCGCTGGAACAAGCGCGCCCCAAGATGCGTTGAGCATCCGGATGGCGGCGGCAGTTCGGAGCGAGAGATCGGGTCCGTGTCGGATCGGCGATTTCGACGCTCCACAGGTAGTTGGGATCGCCTTCAGCGTGCGCAAGGCCGCGGCGATCCAGGGAGAACGCAGATGCTCTATTGGGCCCTGGTATTTTTAGTCGTCGCATTGATCGCGGGCGCCGTGGGATTCGGCGGAATTGCCGGCGCGTCTGCCGGCATTGCGCAGATCCTGTTTTTCATTTTCATCGTTCTTTTGTGCGTCTCCGTGGTTGCCGGCTTCATGCGCCGCGCCAATTGAGCACGAGTGAGCATTTTTTGGTCCGGCTACAGGCCGGGCCGGCTTTATCGGGGGCAGTTTCAGGGTGAGTTTCGGGACCGCTGACACAATCGACGAGGAACGCGTGCTCGCGACCGCGTTGAAGAATGCCGGTGTGGCGGTCATCGCCCAGGACGCCCATCTCAAGGTCCTTTGGGCCCACAATCTTCCGTCCTCCTGGCATGCCACGTCGATCGTCGGCCAGTCGGACAGTGAATTTCTCGCCGCTTCCGATGCCGAAGCGGCCATCGCGATCAAGCGTCAGGTGCTGGAAAGCGGTCAGTCGGCTCACTACGAATTCCGGCAGGGCGCGGACGACGGTGGACGCTGGTTCTCCGTCTGGCTCGATCCCCGCCGTGAAAAGGGCGGCGGCATCAGTGGCATCGTCTCCACCATCGTGGACGTGACCAGCCAGAAGCACCGCGAGCAGACGCTGCGTACGCTGTTGCGCGAGGTCAGCCATCGCTCGAAGAACCTCCTCGCCATTATCCAGAGCATCGCGACCCAGACCGGCCGCTATTCAGGATCGATCGACGTTTTCCTGACGCGCTTTCGCGGCCGTATCCAGTCGCTGGCCTCGTCGCAGGATCTCGTCACCTCGTCGAACTGGCGCGGGGCGACATTGAGCGAACTTGTCGCCGGACAGGTCAGCCGCTATTGCGAAGACCCCGCTTTTTCGATCCGCCTCAAGGGCGTCGATCCCTATCTCAATCCGAACGCCGCGCTGCATATCGGCCTCGCGCTGCACGAACTCGTCATCAATTCGATGAGCCACGGCGCGCTTTCGCGGCCGAACGGCTATGTCGGCCTCTCCGCCACGCTGGAGGAGGACGAGGAGGGCAAGCGCACCATCCTCCTCAACTGGCATGAAAACACCCGCGTCGCCGAGGGCGCCATGGGTGACAAGCGCTTCGGCAGCGTTGCGCTCGAGCGCGTCGTGCCGGCCTCCGTCGAAGGCGAGGCCTCGCTCGAATTTTCCGACGGCCACCTCGACTATCGCCTGCGCATTCCCGAAGGCAATTTCGAAATCTGACCGCTTCGACCTTGTCGACAGGCGAAAAAAAAGCCGGCCACGAAGGGCCGGCTTTGGAGGGGGCGAAGAAGGCGTTCGGGGGATACGCTCTCCTTCAATCAGTGAAGCGCCGTTCGCGGGGGGGGGCGATTGGAGGGGGGTGGCGTCGGGCCACTTCACTGTGCCTGTTAACTGTTTCGACACGAACGGGTTCCGTAACGTTCATTCTTTTTTGCGATCATTCCTCGGGAACGGAATTTCGGGTGCGCCGTTTGATTTTCAGGCAGCTTGAAATGGGAGGCGGTAATGGTCGCTCACATGATGAATCTGGAACGTGCGGCACGTCTTGCGATGGGCGACCATCAGGGCGACAACTCCGAGCCATTGCCGCCCGGCCCAAATTACGGCCCGTTCGGCTACTTCCGGCTGGCCATGCTCGTTCTGGCCGCATTGATCGCGATCACGCTGCTGTTCAATCTCTTGAGCTGAGCCTTCGCTTCACTGCGGCGGCTGCAACCGTTCCGGCGGTATGCGAACCGTCAACTCGCCGCGATTGGGTTCCACGAACAGCACCAGCGCGTACATTGCTCCGTAGGCGATACCGGCCAGGATCAGGAGCGTCATCAGAAACCGGAAAAGTGTAGGCATCGGTCTCCCGTCAGTCCGCCGCGCTTGCGTGTTTCTTTATGGGACGCCGCGTGTGCGAGTGCAAGCATAAGTCGTGTTCATCCCAGCTTGACGTTGGCGCCGTTCCTGTCGATACCCCTTGCGTGGAGCAGGGTATGGGCGCGACGGATATGGCAGGACTGGTGGAGCGCGTGCGTGCCGGCATCGGCACGAAGACGCTCGTTCTCGTCGGCCTGATGGGCGCCGGCAAGACCTCGGTCGGCCGCAAGCTTGCGCAGACCCTCCAGCTCCCCTTTGCCGACAGCGACCACGAGATCGAAAGCGTCTCGCGCATGACCGTGCCCGAGCTTTTCGAGGCCTATGGCGAGGTCGAATTCCGCGCGCTCGAACAGCGCGTCGTCACCCGTCTCATCGCCGATGGCCCGGCGGTCATCGGAACCGGCGGCGGTGCCTTCATGAATGCGGACACCCGCGCTGCGATCCGCGCCAACGGCATCTCGATCTGGCTCAAGGCCGATCTCGACACGTTGATGGACCGTGTCGCCCGCCGCCAGAACCGGCCGCTCCTGAAGAACTCCGATCCGCGCGCGGTGATGCGCAAGCTGATGGAGGATCGCTATCCCGTCTATGGCGAGGCCGACGTGACCATCGTCAGCCGCGACGCACGTCACGGCACCATCGCGGCCGAGATCATCGAGGCCGTCGACGCCAGGCTGGCGCAAAACATCACCAAGGTGACCTGAGATGACGAGCCGCGTCGATGTCCAGCTAGGCACGCGATCCTATCCGATCCTGATCGGCCCGGGCGTGCTGGAGGAGGCGGGTCCCGCCATCGCCGCGCGCCTGCCGCGTGCCCGCCTCGCAATCGTCACCGATGAAAACGTGGCAGCCAGCCAGTGGCCGCGCCTCGAAGCGTCGCTGAATGCCTCCGGCATCGCCCACGAAATCCTCGTTCTGCCGGCAGGCGAGGCGACCAAGAGCTTCGCGAAGCTCGAACAGGTCGTCGATTTCGTTCTTGCCGGCCGCTTCGAGCGCAATGACTGCGTGCTGGCGCTCGGGGGAGGGGTCATCGGCGATTTGACCGGCTTTGCCGCCGGCATCGTGCGCCGCGGCATGGAATTCGTCCAGGCGCCGACCTCGCTTCTGGCGCAGGTGGATTCGTCCGTCGGCGGCAAGACCGGCATCAACACGAAGCGCGGCAAGAACCTCGTCGGCGTCTTCCAGCAGCCCGCGCTCGTCATCGCCGACACCGCCGCGCTCGACACGCTCTCGCCGCGCGAATTTCGCGCCGGCTATGCCGAGATGGCCAAATACGGCCTCATCGACCAGCCCGATTTCTTCGCCTGGCTGGAGCAGAACTGGCGCGAGGTGTTCGCCGGCGGCCAGCCCCGCGTCGAGGCCATCCGCCGCTCCTGCCAGTCGAAGGCAGATGTCGTCGCCCGCGACGAGCGCGAGACGGGCGACCGGGCGCTTCTCAATCTCGGCCACACCTTTGCACACGCGCTGGAAGGCGCCACCTTCTATGACGGCGCGCGTCTCGTCCACGGCGAGGCGGTGGCGATCGGCATGGTGCTCGCGCACCGCTTCTCCGCCCGCCTCGGCCTTCTCGACCCCGCCGACGCCGATCGCGTCGAGCGCCATTTGGGCGAGGTCGGCCTGCCGACCAGAATGGCCGACGTTCCCGGCGGGCTTCCTGGCGCCGAGGCGCTTTTGACCTATATTGCGCAGGACAAGAAGGTCTCGCGCGGCGCGCTGACCTTCATCCTCACCCGCGGCATCGGTCGGTCCTTCATCGCCAGGGACGTATCGCCAGCCGACGTGCTCGCCTTCCTGACGGAGAATCTGCCGGCATGATCCTGACGATCGCCATCATCATCTTTCTGATCATGCTGTCCTTCCTGTTTTCGGGCACCGAAACGAGCGTGACCGCCGTCTCCCGCGCGCGCCTTCACACGCTCGAGCAGAATGGCGATGCCCGCGCCGGCGTGATCTCGCGGCTGATCGAGCGCAAGGACCGCATGGTCGGCGCGCTGCTGATCGGCAACAACCTCGTCAACATCCTCGCCTCTTCGCTCGCCACCAGCGTTCTGTTGACGGTGTTCGGCTCGGCCGGTGTCGTCTATGCCACCGTCGGAATGACGGTCCTGCTCGTCATATTCGCCGAAATCCTGCCGAAATCCTGGGCGCTGTCGAAGCCGGAGCAGTTTGCCCTGACGGTGTCGCGTTTCGCGCAGTTCGTGGTGCTGATCTTCGGCCATCTTTCGGTGGGGGTGAATTTCATCGTCCGCGCCCTGCTCGGCCTGTTCGGCATCCATCTCGGCCGCGACGATAATCTCCTGTCCGCGCATGAGGAAATCCGCGGCACCGTCGAGGTGCTGCAGCGCGAGGGCGGGCTCGAAAAGCATGATCGCGACCGCGTCGGCGGCCTTCTCGACCTGCACGAACTCGAAGTCTCCGACATCATGGTCCACCGCACCTCGATGCGCTCGGTCAATGCCGACGAGGCGCCGGAGGCGGTGGTTCGCGAAATCCTGCAGAGCCCCTATACGCGCCTGCCGCTCTGGCGCGGCTCGACCGACAATATCGTCGGCGTCATCCACGCCAAGGATCTGTTGCGCGCGCTCAACGAGGTCGGCAACGATTTCTCGCGGATCGAAATCCTCAAGGTTGCCTCGAAGCCGTGGTTCGTGCCGGACACGACGACGCTTCAGGACCAGCTCACTGCCTTCCTCCGCCGCAAGGCGCATTTCGCGATCGTCGTCGACGAATATGGCGAGGTCGAAGGGCTTGTCACCCTGGAAGACATCATCGAGGAAATCGTCGGCGAGATCGCCGACGAGCACGATGTCGAGATGCAGGGCGTCAAGCAGGAGGCCGACGGCTCCGTCGTCGTCGAGGGGTTCGTGCCGATCCGCGACCTGAACCGCGCGCTCGACTGGAGCCTGCCGGACGAGGAGGCCACTACCATCGCCGGTCTCGTCATCCACGAAGCGCAGATGATTCCCGAGGAAAAGCAGGCCTTCACCTTCCACGGCATGCGATTCGTCGTCCTGAAGCGCGAGAAGAACCGGATCACCCGGCTGCGCATCCGCCCGCTCGGCGACGTTGCCGCAACCCCGATCGCGCCGCCGCCGCTGCAACTTCCCCCGCCTGCGCGCGAGCCGGAGCCGGCGGCAGTCGATCCGGTACGTCCGCCGGCCGAATAAGCCTCACCAGCGCGTCGCCTCTCCGGGCGCGGCCGGTTCGATGGCGAGCGCATGGACGCCCGCTGCCAGTTCGCCCGCCAGTGCGTCGTTGACGGCACGGTGACGTGCGATCCGGCTCATGCCGGCAAATTCCGGCGCGACGATCCGGACGCGAAAATGCGTCTCGCCCGAGCCGTCGAACGTCTCATGTTCGCCAGAATGCTGGTGATGGTGGCCGGCATGGAGATGGCTTTCGTCGATGACCGCGAGCCGGTCGGGACGAAACCGCTCCGTGAGCTTGTCTTCGATGGCTGTCTTCATCGTCATATCCGTCTCCTTCATGCGGCCCGATGCCGCTGATTGCCAAATCACCGGCAGGACGTTCATTGTCGGCCGAATGTCAATTCTTGTTTCGCGCGCCGAAGCACCCATAATTCCCGGTTCGACGGTAACGAGTTTCCATGAACGCCTATTCGAAATATTTCGAGAAGATCAAGGTCCGCCGCTCGCCAGAGGCAGAGCGGGCGACGAGCGCGCCCGTTTGCCAGTGGGATGGCTGCAACGAACCGGGCACCCACCGGGCGCCTGTCGGCCGCATGGCGGAGGGCGAATATTTCAAATTCTGCTTCGACCACGTGCGCGAGTACAACAAGGGTTTCAATTATTTCTCCGGTCTCGCCGAAGGCGACATCGCGCGCTTCCAGAAGGAGGCGCTGACCGGCCACCGCCCGACCTGGAAGATGGGCGTCAACAAGGGCGCGCAGGCCTCGCCCGACTTTTCCCAGAAGCGCTCGGGCCGCGCCGGGCCCAATGGCCGCATGCGCGATCCCTACGGCATGTTCAAGGACGGCATCGACCCGTCCGACCGCCCGCGCACCCGCAAGCTGAAGTCGCTTGAGGCCAAGGCCATGGAAACCTTGGGCCTGGACCCCTCGGCGACTGGCACGATGATCAAGCAGCGCTATAAGGAACTTGTGAAGCGGCATCACCCCGATGCCAATGGTGGCGACCGCGCGTCCGAAGACCGGTTTCGCGATGTCATCCAGGCATACCGGATGCTCAAACAAGCCGGTTTGTGTTGATCGCGCCGTCTGGTAAACGATGGCCAGCAACGAGATTTGACGAGCGGCGGCCCGGCTGCCGTGTGTGGAGACATGATGAACAAGGTTGACCGCGACATCGCAAACCTGCCCGACACGACTGTGCCGGTCGCCGAGACGTTCGGCTTCGAATCCGAGATGGTTGTGCCGGCCTATTCGGTGGCGGACAGCCATGTGCCGGACATCGATCCCGACTATCTGTTCGACAAGCAGACGACGCTCGCCATCCTCGCCGGCTTCACCTACAACCGCCGCGTCATGGTCTCGGGCTATCACGGCACCGGCAAGTCGACCCATATCGAGCAGGTCGCCGCCCGTCTCAACTGGCCGTGCGTGCGCATCAATCTCGACAGCCACGTCTCCCGTATCGATCTCGTCGGCAAGGACGCGATCGTCGTGCGCGAGGGCATGCAGGTCACCGAGTTCAAGGATGGCATTCTGCCCTGGGCCTACCAGCACAATGTCGCGCTGGTCTTCGACGAATACGATGCCGGCCGCCCGGACGTGATGTTCGTCATCCAGCGCGTGCTGGAATCCTCCGGCCGCCTGACGCTGCTCGACCAGAGCCGCGTCATCCGCCCGCACCCCGCCTTCCGCATCTTCGCGACCGCTAACACGGTCGGCCTCGGCGACACGACGGGCCTCTATCACGGCACGCAGCAGATCAACCAGGCGCAGATGGACCGCTGGTCCATCGTCACGACGCTGAACTACTTGCCGCATGACGACGAGGTGAACATCGTTCTTGCCAAGGCGAAGCACTTCCGCAACGACAAGGGCCGCGACACCGTGGGCAAGATGGTCCGCGTTGCCGACATGACCCGCTCGGCCTTCATCAATGGCGACCTGTCCACCGTGATGAGCCCGCGCACGGTCATCATGTGGGCCGAAAATGCCGAGATATTCAAGGATGTCGGCTTCGCCTTCCGCCTGACCTTCCTCAACAAGTGCGACGAACTGGAGCGCTCCGTCGTTGCCGAGTTCTACCAGCGCGCTTTCGGCCAGGAATTGCCCGAATCCGCCGCCAACGTCGTACTGGCGTAACGGAAAAAGATGGCCGGACCGGGCGACAATTCGAGGGCGAAGAACGGCAAGGGCGCCGACACCGACGCCTTCAAGCGTGCGCTGTCGCTGTGCGTGCGCGCCATCTCCGGCGATGCCGAGATGGAAGTTACCTTCGCGAAGGAAAAGCCGGCGCTGACCGGCAACCGCGCCCGCCTGCCGGACTTGCCGCGCAAGCCGAGCCTGAGCGACATCGCGGTCACGCGCGGCATCGGCGATTCCATGGCGCTGCGCCGCGCCTGTCACGACAATGCCGTCCACTCGAAGCTCGCGCCGCAGGGCAAGCAGGCCCGCGCCATCTTCGACGCGGTCGAGCAGGCCCGCGTCGAGGCGATCGGCTCGCGCGCCATGACCGGCGTCGGCGACAATATCGGCTCGATGCTGGAGGACAAATACTCCAAGGCCAATCTCGCCGCCGTCACCCAGCAGTCCGAGGCGCCGCTCGAAGAGGCTGTCGCGCTGATGGTGCGCGAGCGCCTGACCGGCCGCGCGGCGCCGAAGAGCGGCGAGCGCGTCGTCTCGCTCTGGCGTGACTGGATCGAGGACAAGGCCGGCGACACGCTCGACGGCCTGACGACCAATGTCGACGACCAGCAGGCCTTCGCGCGCGTCATGCGAGACATGCTCGCCTCGATGGACATGGCCGAGGACCTTGCCGAGGACGAGCAGTCCGACGACACCGAGGACAATGACGACGACCAGCCCGAGGGCGAGGATTCGGCCGACGATGGCGGCGAGGACGATTCGGGCTCCGACCAGTCCCAGGCCGACGATTCGCAGGAGACGAGCGACGACCAGGAGGCCGGCGAAACCGAGGCGACCGACGCCTCCGCCGATGACATGGCCGACGACGACGAGCTCGACGCCGAAACGCCGGGCGAGACGCGCCGCACCAATGACCCCTTCGCCAATCTGCCGAAGGAGATCGACTACAAGGTCTTCACGCGCGAGTTCGATGAGACGGTCAGCGCCGCCGAACTGTGCGACGAAGAGGAGTTGGAGCGCCTGCGTGCCTTCCTCGACAAGCAGCTTGCCAATTTGCAGGGCGTCGTCGGGCGTCTCGCGAACCGTCTCCAGCGCCGCCTGATGGCGCAGCAGAACCGCTCGTGGGAGTTCGACCTCGAGGAAGGCTCGCTCGATCCGGCGCGCCTTGTGCGCGTCGTCATCGACCCGATGCAGCCGCTCTCCTTCAAGCGCGAGCGCGACACCAATTTCCGCGACACGGTCGTCACATTGGTGCTCGACAATTCCGGCTCCATGCGTGGCCGCCCGATCACCGTCGCCGCCACCTGCGCCGACATCCTCGCCCGCACGCTGGAACGCTGCGGCGTCTCGGTCGAGATCCTCGGCTTCACCACGCGGGCGTGGAAGGGCGGGCAGGCGCGCGAGAAGTGGTTGAAGGGCGGCAAGCCCGCCAATCCCGGCCGCCTGAACGATCTGCGCCACATCATCTACAAGTCCGCCGACGAGCCGTGGCGCCGCGCCCGCCGCAATCTCGGCCTGATGATGCGCGAGGGCCTGCTCAAGGAAAACATCGACGGCGAGGCGCTGCTATGGGCGCACCAGCGCCTGATCGCGCGGCCCGAGCAGCGCAAGATCCTGATGATGATCTCGGACGGCGCGCCGGTCGACGATTCGACGCTGTCGGTCAATCCGGGCAACTATCTGGAGCGCCATCTGCGCGCCGCGATCGACCTGATCGAGACCCGCTCGCCGGTCGAGCTTCTGGCCATCGGCATCGGCCACGACGTCACCCGCTACTACCGCCGCGCCGTCACCATCGTCGACGCCGAGGAACTGGCCGGCGCGATGACCGAGCAACTGGCCGGCCTGTTCGAGGAAGAAAACGCCCGCTCGTCGCGCGGGTTCAAGCGTCGGGCGGGTTGATCGCGCGCCTGTTGACGGCATCGCTTGCGCTTCTGGCGCTTGCCGGCCCGATTTTTGCCGCCGAACGCTTTCCGGTGGCCCTCGAATTCCGTCCCATCGAAAAATTCCGCGTCGCCGGCGCCGAAGGCGACTATGGCCGCCTGACCTTCGTCGGCGGGTTCTCGATGACCGGCGACCGGCGAGAGTTCGGCCAGTTGTCCGGCTTCCGGTTTCTCTCGCCCGGCGGGGATTTCCTTGGTGTCGCCGACCACGGCTTCTGGTTTTCCGGCACGGTCCGGCGCGACGAGGATGGCGTCCCGGTCGGCCTCGGCGACTTTTCGATGCAACAGATGGTGGATGAGGCAGGCCGCCCCATCGACGACAAGGAGCGCGTCGACGCCGAGGGCATCTCGATCCATGACGGCATCGCGACGGTCTCCTTCGAGCGACGCGCCCGCGTTTCCGAATATGCGATCGATGGCGCCGGCATGTCCGGCCCGATTCGCGACCTGGATTTCCTGATTCCGCGTGGCGAGCTGCGCTACAATGCCGGCCTCGAAACCGTCGCAAGGTCAAGTGCCGACGGCCCGCTGGCCGGTGCCCGCATCGTCGTCGCCGAAAAGTCGATCGACCGCCAGGGCAACATCTTCGCCGCTGTTCTGGAAGGGCCGCAAAAGGGCGTCTTCAAGATCCGCCGCACCGACGAGTTCGACGTCACCGACGGCGTCTTCCTGCCGGACGGCGACCTGCTGCTGCTGGAACGCCGCTTCTCCTACGCGCGCGGCGTCGCCATGCGCTTGCGCCAGATTGCGGCGCGCGACATCCGCCCCGGCGCGCTCGTCGACGGCGACATCCTGCTCGACGCCAACATGGCCTACCACGTCGACAACATGGAAGCCCTCGACGTCTTTCGCCGCAACGACGGCCGCCTGATCGTCGCCCTCATGTCGGACGACAACCAGTCCTGGATTCAGCGCAATCTCTATCTGGAGTTTGAACTGGCGGAGGATTGAGGTCCACCCCTCATCCGTCCGAGCTTCGCTCGGCCACCTTCTCCCACAAGGGGAGAAGGGAAGGCGCGCTCTTCCTTCTCCCCTTGTGGGAGAAGGTGCCCCGAAGGGGCGGATGAGGGGTACTGAAGCGCGCCGACGTGACCCGTTACCGCACCGCCGGCGCCGGCCGCAGCACCGACAGCAGCGCGCCATAGGGCCCGAGCATGGCGATCCCGATGCCGATCTTCACCACGAGGTCGCCAAGCGCCAGCGACAGCCACAGCGGCACTTCCGCGCCCAGGAACGGCACCGCAAATCCGAGTGAGCCGTCCTCCAGCCCGAACCCCGTATCGAGCACCGCGAACCGCGCGGCGAAGGCGAGCGAGAAGAACAGGGCCGTGTCGACCAGCGAGCCGATGATCGTCGAGATCAGCGGCGCCTGCCACCAGGCGTTCCGGCGCAGGCGGTCGAAGATCGCGACGTCGAGCAGTTGCGCGACGAGGAAGGCCGAGCCCGAGGCGATTGCGATTCGCGGCGTCGCGAGCCACACCGACAGCACGATCGCGATGGCGAAGCCGACGAGCACGACCTTGCGCGCGGCGGCCGGACCGAAGCGGCGATTGGTCAGGTCCGTGACGAGAAACGCGATCGGATAGGTGAACGCGCCCCAGGTCAGAAGGTCCTGAAGGCCGAAATGCGGAAAGGGGAACTGGACGAGGATATTGGAGGCGACGACGATGGCCGACATCGCGGCCACGAAGGGCCAAACGGTAACGTTCTGGGTCTGCATTTTTTTAACCTGGGTTATGGAACCAGTCGGCGGACGCCTTCGATGAAGGAACGCCCGCCGTCGATACGCTCAGCTCGGAAAAATCAGGCGGTCGCCTGTTCCTGCGTCTTCTTGGCGATCTGCTTCTTGAGCAGGCGCGCGCGCTGCGAAAGATCGCTGACCCCGGCCTTCAGAAGGAAGGCGTCGAGGCCGCCGCGGTGCTCGACCGAGCGCAGCGCGTTGGCCGAAATGCGCAGGCGCACATTCTGGTTCAGCGCTTCCGACATCAGCGTCACATTGACGAGATTCGGCAGGAAGCGACGACGGGTCTTGTTGTTGGCGTGGCTGACATTGTTGCCGGTCATCACGGCCTTGCCGGTCAATTCACATGCGCGGGACATAGTCTCAAACCTTCAGTTTCTCAAAACCGGCCAACGACCCGAACCCGCACCAGATGGTCGGCGCGCGGGGTCATGTCGGGCGGCCTCATGGAAAAGTTGCCGTTCCTTAGTTGCATTTCCCGTTCCGGTCAAGCGTGCGGGGCGCGGCTGAAGGCAACATATATTCGCCGAATTCGCACGTTCAAAGAGGAATCGACGAACAGGCAGTCGGGAAGGGGCGGTCTGCCGCAGATTTCATGGAGAATTCGCATGGTCCGCACCATGTCCGCCGCCCTATTGTCCCTTCTTGCCATTGCCGGCTCCGCCAATGCCGCGCAGACCTTCCAGACGGATTATTCGATCACGCTGATGGGCATCCCCGTCGGCAAGGCGTCCTTCACCAGCGTCATCGGCAACGAAACCTTTCGCATCGAAGGATCGCTCGCCAGCGCCGGCATGGCGCGCCTGTTCGACAGCACCCAGGGCACCACTTCAGTCTCGGGCGTCTTGTCGCAGACCGGCACCACGCCGCGCAGCTACGACCTTAACTATCGCTCCGACAAGAAGACGCAGCGCACGGCGATCCGGTTTTCAAACGGCAATGTGACGACGACCGAAAACGTGCCGCCGTCGCGCCCCCGCAGGGGCGATTGGGTCCATCTCGAGGATGGACACCTGACCTCCGTGGTCGACCCCATCTCCTCGACCCTCGTGCGCGCCGACAGCCCGGCCGAGGTCTGCAACCGCACGATCCGCATCTATGACGGCGAGATGCGCGCCAATCTGCGCCTGTCGCCCGCAGGCTCGCCGCAAAACGGTCAGGTCACCTGCACGGCCAGGTTCGAGCCGGTCGCCGGCTACCGTCCCAGCCGCTCCGCCTTGAAATATCTGCGCGACCGCGCCCGCATCACCATCGCCTTCGCCCCGCTCGCCGACACCGGCTTCTACGCCCCCGTCAACGCCTCCATCGGCACCCAGGTCGGCACGGTGCGCATCGTCGCGCAGACCATGCGAACGCAGTAGCTCGCGCAGACCCCCACTCCGTCGCGCTTCGCTCGCCACCTCTCCCCCCTCGAAGGGGGAGAGGAAACCCAAGCTGGAAGAGCACCGTCGTAGCGGCAGCCGTTCCTCTCCCCCTTTGAGGGGACTGTTCAATTCGGACTCTGAAGTCGCTTTCTGGCGAGGAAGATGTCGAGGGTGATTTCGAGCATGTTCTGGGACTTGGAAGCGCGC
>NZ_JBQVMV010000026.1:0-30476 GCF_052435475.1 Aliihoeflea sp. | reverse complement strand
CCGGATATCGGTCTCAAGACCAGGGACCCAACGGTCTCCCGCCCGCAGCCACTATGACATGGACACGATACACAGGGGCCCACTCCGTGCCCTCGAACCGCACGGAATGGCTTCCGGCTCTCGCCTCGCTCCGCTCGGACTTCGGCCGGAATGACGCGCGTTGCGGCAACCTACTCCTCCTCGACGATCACCCCCGTCATCACGTCGACCTCATAGTCGAGCGCGTCGAGAAAATTGCCGATCCGCTTGGCGTTTTCACCCTGGTCGTGGCCGCCGAAACGCGAGGCGGAGCGCATGTCCACGAGGGTCGTCGCGCCCTCGGCACGCAGACGGATCGCAACGTCCGATGGGAAGCCGAGAACGTAGGAGTAGCCGATGAATTCGAGCGTCTCGCCATCTGCCGCGGATGTTCTTCCGAGCGGGACGAAGCCGCGTTCGGTCGCGACCCGTAGCACCGCCTGCGTCAAATCCGCCAGCGGCAGCGCGTAGCTGCGGGCGACGAGTTCGGGATAGGCCGCGGCCATCGCTTCGGCGTCGGCAGGCGAGATCGCCATGATCGGGTTCATCCGCCCGTCGCGCCCCTCGTTGGCGGCGGCGAAGGCGGGCGGCATGATCCGGTCGGTGGAAATGTCGGTCAGCCTTGGATTGGCGAAGAAGCCCTGCAAGCCCACCGCGAACGGCGCCAGCACGATCGATGCAAGCAGCAGCCCGACAACCGCAGCGCCCGTCCCCGCATCGTCCTCGATCCAGATGCGCCGCAGCGCGAAAATGGCGAAAACCAGCGCGATCAGCGCAAGCGCGACGACGATGCCCAGGACCCAGAGAAACTCGGGCGTCGGGACAGATCCAAACCGATGCGCCAGCGCCGCCAGCGCGAACAGCACCAGCGCGAAGAATGCAAGCCCGCGCGCCGGGCGCGCCTGCGGCGCATATTGTCGATAGTCGTCCCGCGCCATGTCGTCAGTTCTGGTTCGTCAACATCATGGCGCGGGTTCTAGCACGCTTACGCGGCGCTGGAAGCCGTCGGCAGCTCATATCCCTTGAACTGGTCGCGCAGCGTCGTCTTCTGGATCTTTCCGGTCGCCGTGTGCGGAATCTCGTCGACGAAGGCGACGTCGTCCGGCATCCACCATTTGGCGATCTTGCCTTCCATGAAGGCCAGAAGCTCCTCCTTCGAGGGGTTCTTGCCTTCCTTCCTGACGATCACCAGCAGCGGTCGCTCGTCCCATTTGGGATGCACGATGCCGATCACCGCCGCCTCGGCAACGTCCGGATGGCCGACGGCGATGTTCTCGAGGTCGATGGTCGAGATCCATTCGCCGCCCGACTTGATCACGTCCTTGGCCCGGTCAGTGATCTGCATGTAGCCGTTCTCGTTGATATGAGCGACGTCGCCTGTATCGAACCAGTTGTCGTCGTCGAACTGCTCCTTGCCCGCCCCGCCGTAATAGCCGGCCGCGACGGCCGGGCCGCGCACCTTGAGACGGCCGAACTTCTTGCCGTCCCAAGGCATCTCGTTGTTCTCGTCGTCCGTCACCTTCATCTCGACGCCGAAGGGCGCGTAGCCCTGCGTCTGCTTGATGTCGAGCAGCGCATCGCCGGTCGTCGCCGCATATTCCGGCTTGATCGTCGCCAGAGAACCGAGCGGCGACATCTCCGTCATGCCCCAGGCGTGGATCACCTCGACGTCGTAGTTCTTCTCGAACTTCTCCGTCATCGAGCGCGGGCAGGCCGAGCCGCCGATCACCACCTTTTTGAGGTGCGGCAGCTTCAGGTCGTTCTTCTCCATGTGCTGGAGAAGCAGCAGCCACACGGTCGGCACGGCTGCCGTGAACGTCACCTTCTCGGTCGTCAGCAATTCGTAGATCGCCTCGCCGTCCATGCGCCCGCCCGGCATCACCAGCTTGGCGCCGATCATCGGGCTCGACTGGGCGAGACCCCACGCATTGGCGTGGAACATCGGCACCACCGGCAAAATCGTGTCGCGCGAGGAAAGCCCCATCGCGTCGGGCATGCAGGCCAGCATCGCGTGCAGCACGTTGGAGCGGTGCGAATAGACGACGCCCTTCGGGTCGCCGGTCGTGCCCGACGTGTAGCACATGCCGGAAGCGGCCTTCTCGTCGAGCGCCTTCCAGGAATAATCGTCGTCGGTCTGGCCGATCCAGTCCTCATAGGCGACGACGTTGGGCAGCTTCGTCTCCGGCAGGTTCGCGCCGTCCGTCAGCACGATCACCTGCTTCACCGACTTCACCTCGGCCGCGATCTTCTCGACCAGCGGCAGGAAGGTCAGGTCGACGAACAGCGCCCTGTCCTCGGCGTGGTTCATGATCCAGGCGATCTGCTGCGGGAAAAGGCGCGGATTGAGTGTGTGGTAGACGCCGCCCATGCCCATGATGCCGTACCAGGCTTCAAGATGCCGCGCCGTATTCCAGGCAAGCGTCGCGATCCGGTCCCCGACCTGATAGCCCTCCTGTTCGAGGCGCTTGGCGACCTTCAGCGCGCGGCTGCGCACATCGCGATAGTTGGTGCGGACGATCGGCCCTTCGACAGAGCGCGAAACGATCTCCCGGTTTGGGTGCTGGATCGCCGCGTGATCGAGAATCTTGTGGCACAGAAGCGGCCAGTCCTGCATCAGTCCGAGCATATAATCCTCCCTGTTCGAACGGAGCGCTATTTTGTTCGGATCGTGGCCGGTGTCCAGCAAAACCAGCGCCGTTGTCAGAAAGTTCAATGGCTTGTCCGCGCCATATTCGAGCCGCGATTGAACGCGACCTTTGCCGGCGACGGGGCGGCATCGACAGACGGAAAAACGCGATGAAAAAGGCGAAAAGCGCCCGGACGAAATCCGCCCCTCTTCCCATCGAAGCCACGAACGATCTTTCCACCGCCATCCTGGACGCCGTCTGCGCCGGCGACGGTCCGAGCTTCGAGGAGCGCGTGCGTTCCGCCGTCGATGATCTGCCCGCGCATTTCCTCTTCCACATGCGCATCGACCTCGAACCCGCCCTGGACGTCGCCGCCATCGTCACGGCCGACAGCGAGACCGCCGATTTCCTCATCGTGCGCCAGAGCGAGGGCGGCGACGTCGCCATCGAACCGGCCGCCGATTCCGATTTGCCTATCGCAGCCCTCATCCCCGCCTATGCCGGCTTGGCCGCCACGCTTCCAACGGCAGCCTGACTGGACCAGTCCGACTGGACCAATCGAACCAGCATCCGAGCGGGGTTCTTCGCGGATCGATAAGCGGCTAGTCTCCGGGCAACCCCAGGAGACAGCCATGCTCGACCAGCCCCCGCTCACGAATCTGCAGACCCGCGACATCGAGGCGGTGCTGCACCCCTATACGCCGCTGCACAAGCTGAAGACCAACGGCCCGCTCGTCATTGAGCGCGGCGAAGGCGTCTTCGTCTACGACACGCAGGGCAAAGATTATATCGAGGGCATGTCGGGCCTCTGGTGCGCCGGCCTCGGCTTCGGGGATGAGGAGATGGTGGAGGCCGCGACCCAGCAGCTTCGCACCCTGCCCTACTACCACCTCTTCGGCGCCAAGGGCATGGAGCCTGCCATCGAGCTCGCCGAGAAGCTCAAGGAGATCGCGCCGGTGCCGATCTCCAAGGTGTTCTTCACCTCGTCGGGCTCGGAAGCCAACGACACCCAGGTCAAGCTCGCCTGGTACATGAACAATGCGCTCGGCCGGCCGAACAAGAAGAAGATCATCTCGCGCCAGAAGGCCTATCACGGCGTGACCATCATGGCCGCCTCGCTGACCGGCCTTCCGTATAACCACATCGGCTGGGACCTACCGGTCGACCGCGTCGTCCACACCGACTGCCCGCATTTCTACCGCTTCGGCGAAGCCGGCGAGACGGAGGAGCAGTTCGTCGCCCGTCTGGTGAAATCGCTGCGCGACCTCATCGAGCGCGAGGGCCCCGACACGATCGCCGCGATGATCGCCGAGCCGATCATGGGCGCCGGCGGCGTCATCGTCCCGCCTGCCACCTATTTCGCCGAGATCCAGAAAGTGCTCGACGAGCACGACATCATGATGATCTCCGACGAAGTCATCAACGGCTTCGGGCGCACCGGCAACTGGTGGGGCGCGCAGACGGTGGGCATGACGCCGAAGACCATCTCGGCCGCCAAGCAGCTCACCGCCGCCTACGCCCCGCTCGGCGCGGTCCTCGTCCCGCAGGACGTCTACGACGCCTATGTCAGCCATTCGGAGAAGATCGGCACGTTCGGCCACGGCTTCACCTATGGCGGCCATCCGCTCGGCTGCGCGCTCGGCGTCAAGGCGATCGAGATCTACCAGCGCCGCGACATTCTCGGCCATGTCCGCAACATAACGCCGACCTTCGAGGCCCGCCTCAAGAAGATCGCCGAGCATCCGCTCGTCGGCGAAGTGCGCTCGGCCGGCCTCGTCGGCGGCGTCGAGATGGTGGCCGACAAGGCGACCAAGCGCTCCTTCGACCCGAAGAAGGGCGTCGGCGCCCAGATCGCCAAATTCTGCGAAAACCGCCGCGTCATCCTGCGCGCCATCGGCGACACCATCGCCTTCTGCCCGCCGATGATCATCACCGAGGCGGAGATGAACGAGATGTTCGACCGCTTCGAACTCGCGCTCGCCGACGCCGAGGCCTGGGTCGACAAGGAAGGCCTGCGCAAGGCCGGCTGACGAAATGGCGACCGGCCTGCGTTCGAGGCCGGTCGCCGACCACTCTTCTATCTTCCGCTGTCATTCCGCCAGAACGGCCTGCACCTGATCGCGAAGCCACCGATGGGCACCATCGGTGTCGTATCGGCGGTGCCAGTACATGCCCATGTCCATCTCCTCGAAGCCCACCGGCAGCTCATAGATCGCCAGCCCGAGTTCGGCGGCAAAACGCTGCGCATATTGCGCCGGAAGCGAGCCGATGACGCCGCCCTGCGCGATCGCGAGCGCAACTGCGTGAAAATGCGGCATGGTCAGCACCACGCGCCGCCTGCGCCCCCTCGCGTTCAAAGCCGTGTCGACGCTCTTTGACAGCCCGCCATCGGTGGAACAGACCACCTGCGGCAGCGAACAGAAGATGTCGATAGGGATCGTGTCACCCGCCGCAATCCCGGCGGCAGACAATCCCTCCTCGTCCCGCCGGGCCGCCGCGACGAGGCGCGACCTGAACAGATATTGAAAGGCGGCCCATTCGGGTATCTCGACCGGCGGCGCCAGTGTCAGGTCGATCGTGCCGGCCGAAAGCACATGCGGCATGGCCCTTGGTCCGCCGTCGAGGAATTGCAGCAGGACACCCGGCGCGGCGCCCAGCACACGCACTGACAGTTCAGGCATCAGCATGGTCGAGAAATAGTCGGAGCCCAGCAGCCGGAATGTCCGGCGCGACGTCGCCGGATCGAACACGGCCTGTTCGGAGAAAACGCTGTCGATCCGGCTCATCGCCTCGCGCACCGCTTCGCCCAGCGAGGCGGCGCGGGGCGTCGGCACCATGACGTTGCCCTCGCGGATGAACAGCGGATCGCCCACGAGATGGCGCAGGCGATTGAGCGCCGAACTCACCGCCGGCTGGCTGAGCCCAATGCGCTCGCCCGCCCGCGTCACGGACCGCTCGCGCATCAAGGCGTCGAAGACGCGCAGCAGGTTGAGATCCAGCGAGGCGATATTCATCAGGTCGATCCGGCCGATACGATCATTCAATTACCAGCAATGGTTGCCGCAGCGTAATCTATCTCATGGCGTCCGGTCGAGGACCGGCGGGTTTGAGGAGCAGTTGAAATGGCAACCTATGTTCTGGTCCACGGAGCCTGGCATCATGGCGACCTCATGCGCGAGGTCGGCGATCAGATCGCGGCCGAGGGCCATGTCGTCCACACACCGACCGTCGCGGGAAACCGCCCCGGCGACCGTCCCGATACCTGTCTCGACGAGGCCATCGCGTCGATCGTCCGCTACCTTAACGACGAAGCGCTGAGCGACGTCATCCTCGTCGGCCACAGCTATGCCGGCATGATCATCACCGGCGTCGCGGACCGCGTGGACGCAGGCGTGATCCGGCGCCTCGTCTACTGGAACGCTTTCGTTCCCGAGGACGGCGAAGCCCTCAACGACCTGGTTCCCGACTATTTCACGGCCATGTTCGACGACATGGCGAGCTCCGACGGCACCGTAATGATGCCCTTCCCGATCTGGCGCGAAGCGCTGACGAACGACATGACCTACGAGGCCTCGCTCGACGCCTATGAAAAGCTGGTCCCCCAGCCCTACCGGACCTTCACCGACAAGATCAGCCTGACACGCCCGCCCGCCGCCTTCGACATCCCGAAATCCTACCTCAACTTCACCGATGACACCGGAATGCCGCCAAGCCATCCCTGGCATCCGCGCCTGTCGCAGAAGCTTGGCCTGTTCAGGCTCGTCCAGGGACCGGGGAGCCATGAAATCTGCTTCTCCAACCCCGGCTACGCCGCCCAGAAGATCGTTCGGGCCGGCCGCGATTGAGTTCCATCACCCCGCCAAAACGCTCGTCGCCGCCCCGAATCTGGTTTTTCTGCTCTCAGTTTGTATCCGAATGAAATCTTTCGTGCTAACTTTTGGCCGTCGATAGAAACAAAGATTCGGGGAACGACATGAACATGCCAGAATGGATCAAGCCCGCCCTTGGCGGCGCAGCAGCCGGTGCGGTCGCACTTGCGGTCGTCGGTTTCGCATGGGGCGGATGGGTCACGCAGGGCACCGCTCAGACGATGGTTTCGCAGGCCGCCGCCGAAGGCCGCGTGAGCGCGCTCGTGCCGCATTGCGTGGAGCGGGCGAGCACCGACCCCGAGGCCAGCGTGGTCCTGGCCGAACTCAAGGCGGCCAGCAATTTCAACCGCCGGGGCGTCGTCGAGAAGGCCGGATGGGCAACGCCGCTCGGCGAGGAGCGCCCGAACCGCGCCCTTGCGACCGCCTGCAGCACGGCCCTGGCCGACCTCTAGCAACCGGCCGCATTCTGCGAACGAAAACACTGGCAGGGGGTCGTCATCGGGCGGCCCCTTTCTATTTGTACCCTGACAGAGTGGAGCCCAGTCGTCCGGCTCGTCCCATAGGGAGACTGTCATGTCCAATCCCTCACCCGGCCTGAAGCGCGATCCCGGCCACGCCATCACCATCACGCCCTATCCCGGCACCGTGACCGTCAAATTCGGCGAAGTCGTCGTCGCATCGACGCGCAACGCCCTGGAACTCAAAGAGGCGACCTACCCGCCGGTCCTCTACGTCCCCTTTGCCGACATCTATTTCGAACATCTTCTTGCCTCCGACACGAAGACCCGCTGCCCCTTCAAGGGCGAGGCTTCCTACTGGAGCGTCACCGGCCAGGGCGAAGGCGAGCCCGACGTCATGTGGACCTACGCGCACCCCTATGACGAAGTCGCCCGGATCACAGACCACGGCGCATTTTATCCGCACAAGGTGACGATCGACGCGGGGTGATCGTCACGCCAAGGCGTCGGACATCGACTTGAGCCCCAATCGGTCCAAGCGGAACAGCGAGGCGTCGAGCGCCTCCCGCCAGGCTACGCCCCTTTCCCTTGCCTCCCGATACGCATCTTTCAGATCGGCCGTTCGACCCGTTGCCTGTAGCGCCGTAGCAAGTTTCGCCGCCTGCTCGAGGTCTTTCAAATCCTTGCCGGTCCCGGTCTTTCGACGTGCCGCTACGATCAGCTTGTGAACGGCATAGCGGCTGGGATCGGGCACGAGAACAGGCACGCCGCCCTTGTGCAACAGCACGGTGCGAACCGGGTCGCGAATAAGGAAATCGAGGAACCGAAGCGGCGTCGCAGTCGCGCCGCCAAGCGACGGCATCGCAGCAGGCTTGTCGGCGTAATCGTCCGAACCCCGGTTCGGCGTCAGGAACTCGACGCGAAGTCCTTGATCCGCCTGGAAGCGCGAAGGTCCCGCCTTGTCTCCCAATTGCGGTATCGGCCGAAAGCTCTCGTCCACTCCTTTCAGCACGTCCAGCACAGGCGGCATGGTGTCCTCCACAGCGACCGAAATCGACTGGAAGAGCGCCAGATCGATGTCACCGGTCTGGAGCGATGCACCCGACATGCGGTAGCCGAGGACAGTTCCGTAGGTCTGGAAGGCGATGGTCCCGACGATGCACGCGCGAAGCCGGAAGAGCCCCGCCTTCCAGACGGCCTCGACGACGTCGCCGACGCGCTGCTCCGGCGCGAACAGGCGTGCTTCACGTACCAGGGTCGACACGATCCGGCGGCGCGCCTGGAAATCGTTCTTGTAGGTCTTGAACGTCTCGACGCGTCGGTTGATCTCGGCGTCATCCGCCGGTCCGACACAGACGCGCTTGTCCGCCGCGCCGCCCCGCAACGACGGCTTGTAATACCAATAGTGCCGGTCTTTCGACTTCACCTTGATGAAGGACCCCGCCTCGTCGAAATCCGCGTCGAACTGGGCGTCGAGGCAACGGTCGAGAAGTTCGGCAACCAGGGTGGCGTAAGCGATATCAAGTCTTGAAGACATGGATATATACCCAAAATGCGATTTGGGTATAACCCTTGTGAATGTCCGGGCATTTGTCAATATACCCAATTCGCAAATTGGGTATAATGCCAGAGAGACCGGGTCTATGGCGACCTTTGCCTGCGACACCTGCCTGCGACATCTATCCCATTGAAAACAAACGCGAGATGGAAGATAATCCTATCCGTGCGTGCGAACTGACCGAATGAGGAGTTTCGTGACGCCAAAAGTCCTCCGGCAGTCCGGCTGCGCACGAACGTAGCCTGAAGGAGGATTTGTCATGGCAACGCTCAACAATATGGAACCTCTCGGGCTCTCCGAACACCGGAGCTGGGAGGACTTCGCGGCCATCGCGCTTGGCGCCCTGATCGTGGCCTCGCCCTTCATCGCCGGCTTCGAAGGCATGACGATCATGCTCGTGACGACCATCGTCGCGGGCGGGCTCGTCATGGCCGTCGGCCTGATGGAGCTTGCGGCTCACCGGTTGTGGGAAGAGGCGGTGGCTCTGATCTGCGGTGTGTGGATGATCGCGTCGCCCTATGTGTTCAACTACATGGGCGATCTGCGGGCATGGCACATCGGGCTTGGCGTGCTCGTCGCGCTGCTGGCGCTGCTCGAGCTTTGGCAGGCGCACGCCCGGAAGGCGTGACGCCGCAATCGAAGAGGCGCGCCGGCCGCAAGACCGGCGCGCCCGACCTTAGTCTTTTTTGACGGCCGCCTGCGCCGCCGCCAGGCGTGCGATCGGCACGCGGAAGGGCGAGCAGGAAACGTAGTCGAGCCCGACTTCCTCGCAGAAATGGATCGAGGACGGGTCGCCGCCATGTTCGCCGCAGATGCCCAGCTTGATGTCGGGCCGCGTCGCGCGTCCCTTGTTCGCGGCCATGCGCACCAGTTCGCCAACGCCGTCCCGGTCGAGCGAGACGAACGGGTCCTGCTCGATGATCCCCTTCTGGCGATAGGTTTCGAGGAAGGACGAGGCGTCGTCGCGCGAGATGCCGAATGTCGTCTGCGTCAGGTCGTTGGTGCCGAAGGAGAAGAACTCCGCCGCCTCCGCGATCACATGCGCGCGGATCGCCGCGCGCGGCAGTTCGATCATCGTCCCGACGAGATAGTCGATCGTCTCGCCCTTCTCTTCCATCACCGTGCGCGCCGTCTCGTCGATCCGCGCCTTGACGAAGTCGAGTTCCTTCATGATGCCGACGAGCGGGACCATGACTTCCGGCACGACCGGGCTCCCGGTCGTCTTGCCCGCCTCGATCGCCGCCTCGAAGATCGCGCGCCCCTGCATCTCGGCGATCTCCGGATAGGAGACCGCAAGCCGGCAGCCGCGATGGCCGAGCATCGGATTGAATTCGTGCAGCGCCTCGGTGCGCTCGGTCAGTTTCGCCGGGTCGACGCCCAGCACCTTCGCCACTTCGCCGATTTCCTCTTCCGTTTTCGGCAGGAACTCATGTAGCGGCGGGTCGAGCAAGCGGATCGTGACCGGCAGGCCGGCCATGATCTCGAACAGTTCGACGAAGTCGGAGCGCTGCATCGGCAAGAGCTTGGCAAGCGCCGCGCGCCGGCCGTCCTCGGTCTCGGCCAGGATCATCTCGCGCATCGAGATGATCCGGTCCTCGTCGAAGAACATGTGCTCGGTTCGGCAAAGTCCGATGCCTTCCGCGCCGAACGAGCGCGCCGTGCGCGCGTCGGCGGGCGTCTCGGCATTGGCGCGCACCTTCATGCGCCGCACGCCGTCCGCCCATTCCATGATCGCGGCGAAATCGCCCGACAGTTCGGGCTGCAGCATCGGCACCGCGCCCTTCAGGACCTGCCCGCTGGCGCCGTCGATGGTGATCACGTCGCCCTTCTTCAGCGTCACGCCCATCGCCAACAGCGTGCCGGCGCGGGTGTCGACCCGCAGCCCGCCGGCGCCCGAGACGCAAGGCTTGCCCATACCGCGCGCGACCACGGCCGCATGGCTCGTCATGCCGCCGCGCGTCGTCAGGATGCCCTCGGCCGCGTGCATGCCGTGAATGTCCTCCGGGCTCGTCTCGACGCGCACCAGGATGACCTTGCGGCCCTGGCCCTTCATCTCCTCGGCCTCGTCGGAGGTGAACACGATCTCGCCCGTCGCCGCGCCCGGCGAGGCGGGAAGCCCGGTGCCGATGATGTTGCGCTCCGCCTTCGGGTCGATAGTCGGATGCAGCAACTGCTCCAGCGAGGCCGGGTCGATCCGCGCCACTGCCTCGTCCTTGCCGATCAGCCCCTCGCCCGCCATGTCGACGGCGATCCGCAGCGCGGCCTTCGCCGTGCGCTTGCCCGACCGCGTCTGCAGCATCCACAACTTGCCGCGCTCGATGGTGAATTCGAGGTCCTGCATGTCGCGATAGTGCCGCTCCAGCCGGTTCGCGATGTCGACGAAGGTCGCGAACGCCTCGGGCAACACCTTTTCCAGCGACGGCTTGTCGGAGCCGGCGGCGATGCGCGCGGCTTCCGTCAGGTTCTGCGGCGTACGGATGCCCGCCACCACGTCCTCGCCCTGCGCGTTCACCAGAAACTCGCCGTAAAGCGCCTTCTCTCCGGTCGACGGGTTGCGCGTGAAGGCGACGCCGGTCGCCGACGTATCGCCCATATTGCCGAACACCATCGCCTGCACGTTGACGGCGGTGCCCCAGCTTTCGGGAATGTCGTGCAGGCGGCGATAGGTGATCGCGCGATGGTTCATCCAGCTCGAGAACACCGCGCCGATCGCGCCCCAGAGCTGCTCGCGCGGGTCCTGCGGAAACGGCTTCTCAAGCTCCTCGAAGACCTTCTGCTTGTAGAGATCGACGATCTGCCGCCAGTCGGCCGCCGACAGTTCCGTGTCGAGCTCGACCCCACGCTGCGCCTTCTCGTCCTCCAGGATCTCCTCGAACACCTCGTGGTCGAGCCCCAGGACGACGTCGCAATACATGGTGATGAAGCGGCGATAGCTGTCGAAGGCGAAGCGTTCGTCGCCAGCCTCGCGCGCCAGCGCCTCCACCGTCTCGTCATTCAGCCCGAGGTTCAAGACCGTGTCCATCATGCCCGGCATCGATGCGCGGGCGCCCGATCGCACCGAGACTAGAAGCAGGCTCGCCGGATCGCCGAACCTCTTGCCGGTGATGCGACCGACCTCGTCGAGCGCAGCGTCGACCTCGCGCTCCAGTTCGCCCGGATAGGCGCGGCCATTGCCGTAATAATGGACGCAGGCCGCGGTGGTGATGGTGAAGCCGGGCGGCACCGGCAAGCCCAGATTGCACATTTCGGCAAGGTTTGCGCCCTTGCCGCCAAGCAGGTTCTTGTCGCCGGCGCGCCCCTCCGCCTTGCCGTCGCCGAATGCGTAGACCCACTTCGTCATGCCGTCCTCCATGCTCGCGGGTTTCGAGCGATAGAGTGCAGCGCAGCAAAAGGCAAGGCGTCCCTCCCCTGCTCGGCTCCCTCAATCGATTGAGTGCCGGACACGCTTCATGTCCGCTTCTTTCGCTTGCCTTCCTTCCTCAGCCGAACTAGAACATAACATGAACATACACGGAGATGACGAATGCGCAAGGATGGAAAACTCGATTATCTCGAAATGCAGGCCGGCGACGGCACGATCGACGGCGTAAAGTCGTTCTACAGCGCCGCCTTCGGCTGGAGCTTTACCGATTACGGCCCCCGCTATTCGGCCTTTTCGGAGGGAATCGACGGCGGCTTCGACGCCTCCGCCGCGCCGGACGCGAAGCCGCTGCCAGTATTGTTCTCGACTGATCTGGAAAGGACCCTGCGCCTGGTCGAAGACGCGGGCGCGAAGATCACCCGGCCGATCTTCGAGTTTCCCGGTGGCCGTCGCTTTCATTTTGCCGATCCGGCCGGAAATGAGCTCGCCGTCTGGGCAGAATGACTAGGTGAGTCGCACCAGCGTTGCGCGCAATTTGCCCGTCGCGATCGCGACGTCCGGCGCGTTCTGCACTGCCATCAGGTGGCGCAGTCGAAATTGCGTGTCGTGGTCCTCGCCTTCGCCGATCAGCCGCCCGGCGCTGCGCGCGGCATCGGCGAGGATTTCGGCTGAGAATTTCTCCTTGTCGGCCCGCGCCTCGTCGAGCACCACGATGAGCTGCGACAGGCCTTCGAGCCAGGCAAAGCGCGGGTTGCCGATCACGTCGAAGAGCAGCGTATAGGGGTTGGCATAGGCCGGATCGTCGCCGGCCTCGGCATGGATCAGCGCCTTGTGCAGGTCGCGGAGTGCCGTCGACAGCTCCGCTGCCCTCTTCGCCAAGTCGTCGCTCATACCGCCTCGCGCATCTGTTCGGCCGTCTGCAGGTCCACCGAGACGAGCTGGCTGACGCCCTGCTCGGCCATCGTCACGCCGAACAGCCTGTTCATGCGCGCCATGGTGATCGGATTGTGGGTGATGATGACGAAGCGCGTCTCGGTCGTCGCCGCCATCTCGTCCATCAGATTGCAGAAGCGCTCCACATTGTGGTCGTCGAGCGGCGCGTCGACCTCGTCGAGCACGCAGATCGGCGCCGGGTTGGTCAGGAACACCGCGAAGATCAGCGCCATCGCGGTCAGCGCCTGCTCGCCGCCCGAGAGCAGCGTCATCGTCTGCGGCCGCTTGCCCGGCGGACGCGCCAGGATCTCGAGCCCCGCCTCAAGCGGATCGTCGGATTCGATCAGTTGCAGTTCGGCCGTGCCGCCGCCGAACAGGTGGGTAAACAGCCGGCGGAACTCGGTGTCGACCCGGCCGAACGCCGCCAGAAGCCGCTCGCGCCCCTCACGGTTCAGGCTCTGGATCGCCTCGCGCAGCCGCGCGATCGCGTCCACCACGTCGACGCGCTCCCTGGTGATCAAGTCGTAGCGATCGGACAGTTCCCGCGCCTCCTCCTCGGCGCGCAGATTGACTGCGCCCAGCCGCTCGCGCTCGCCCTTCAGCCGGTCGAGCCGGCGCTCGACATCGGCGATCTCAGGCTCCGCCTGGTCGGCCAGAAGCTCGGCCTGCCGCGCGACGAGATGCGGCTCGACGCCGACCACCTCGCGCATGCGCACTTCCACTTCCTTGCGCCGCTCCTCGGCGGCCGAAAGCCGCTCCTCGGCCCGCCCGCGCTCCTCGCGCGCACGGCTCAGTCCCTCGATCGCGTCGGTCGCGGCGCGGTCGAGCACGACCTGCCCCGTCTCGGCGGTGGCCAGCGCATCGGCGGCCAGCTTGCGCGCGGCCTCCGCCTTGTCGATCTCGCCGGCAAGCGCGCGGCGCTTCACCTCCAGTTCGTCCGGCGCATCGGCCAGCAGCGCCGCCTCCGCGGCAGCCTCGTCGCGCCGAACGGTGAGCGCGCTCACCTGGTCGCCGGCATTTTGCGCCCGCGCCATCCAGCCCTGCCGCTCGCTGCCGATCACGGCCAGCCTGCGCGCACGCTGCTCGGCCTCGCGCACCAGCCCGTCACGCGCCGCGCGCGCCTCGGCCTCGGCCTGCCGCTCGGCCGAAACCATCGCGGACAGGTCGGAAAACTCAGCGTCGAGCGCGGTCAGATCCGGCGCCTCGGCCAGCGCCGCCTCGGCCTCCGCCCTGACGCGTGCAATCTCCGCCAGCGTCTCGGCCAGCCGTGTCGCCGTCTCGCCCAGCGCGCCGCGCCGATTGTCCATCTCGCCGCGCGCGCGTTCGGCTTGCGCCAGCGCCTCGCGCCTTTCGCCGACGGCTTTCTGGGCCAGTCGAAGCCGCTCGCGCGCGGCCCGCTCTGCATCGGCCGCGTGGCGCGCAGCTTCTTCCGCCTGCTTCAGCGCGGCCTCGCTGCTCGTCACGGCCTCGCGCGCCGCGTCCTGCTCGCGTTCGAGCTCGGCAAGACGGTTGCGCTGCGCCAGCCTTTGCGCGGCGGCCGTCGGCGCGTCGGCGCCGGCCACGACCCCGTCCCAGCGCCAGACATCTCCGTCGCGCGAAACCAGCATCTGGCCCACTGCCAGCGCCCCATGCAGCCGCGCGCCATCTTCCCTCGAAACCACGCCGATCTGCCGCAATCGGCGGCCAAGCTCCGCCGGAGCAGTCACATGCCCCACCAGTGCTTCGACGCCGGCCGGCAATTCAGGGTCGCCATCACCCGCAACAACGGCCCAGTGCGCCGGCGCGCCGGCATCGAGCGGCAGGTCGAGATCGTCGCCGAGCGCCGCGCCGAGCGCCGTCTCGTAGCCGCGCGCAACCGAAATCCTGTCGAGCACCGGCGGAAATTTCGCATCGCCTCCTGCAGACAGGATTTTCGCCAGCGTCCGCGCTTCCGTTTCCACCCGCGCCAGCGCGTTCTTCGCCTCCTGCACCGGCGCACGCGCAACAGCTTCCGCCGCGCGGGCCGGCGCGACCGCCGCCTCGGCCACAGTCGCCGCGTCTTCCGCCTCCGCGCGCTCTGCCTCTGCGCGCTCGAACTCGGCGCGCCGTTGCGCCGGATCGGGCAGGTTCGCGGCCTTCGCGTCGAGCGCAGCCAGTTCCGCCGCATTCGCCTCGCTCTGGCGCTCGGTTCGCATCTGGCTCTCGCCCAGATCGCGCAAGGTCTTTTGCACCTGCGCGCGAATGGCCGCGCTTTCGGCCCGCTTTGCCGTCACCGACGACAATTCGCGTTCGAATCCTTCCAGCCGGTCGGAGATTTCGGCGAGCCGCGCGCTTGCGTCGGCTTCGCGATCACCCTGCCCTTCGCCGGCAGATTTCAGCTCGGCCTCTTCCGCCGCCAACCGTTCGAGAATGCCCGTATTCTCGCTCATCAACTGCCGCTCGCGCGCGATGTCGGCATCGGCCTGAGCGAGGCGCTTTGCGAGTTCGTCGCGTCGGGCGGCGATGCGCTTCGTCTCTTCCTCGAGTTGCGTTCGGGCAATCGTCAGCCGTTGCAACACGGCCGCGGCCGCCGCCTCCGCCTCGCGCAGGCTGGGCAGCTTGTGTGCGCCGACCGCCTGCCCTTTCGCCGCCTCGATCTGCGCCTGCGCGCGCTCGGCCACCAGCGACGTCGCGCGCGCCAGTGTCGATTTCGCCTCGCCCTCCTGCGCCTTGGCGTGGACCCAACGCAGATGAAGCAGCGTCGCCTCCGCCTTGCGGATGTCGGCCGACAGTGTCTTGAAGCGCTGCGCCTGCCGCGCCTGCCGCTTCAGACTGTCGATCTGCGTCGTCAGTTCGCCGGTCACGTCGTCGAGCCGTTCGAGGTTCTGTTCGGCCGCGCGCAGGCGCAGTTCCGCCTCGTGGCGGCGCGAGTGCAGGCCCGAAATGCCCGCCGCCTCTTCCAGAAGCGCCCGCCGGGCCTGTGGCTTGGCCTGGATCAGTTCGCCGATCCGCCCCTGCCCCACCATCGAGGGTGAGCGCGCGCCGGTCGACTGGTCGGCAAAGAGAAGCTGCACGTCCTTGGCGCGCGCCTCCTTGCCGTTGATCCGGTAGACCGAGCCCGAGGCGCGCTCGATCCGGCGCGAGACCTGCAATTCGTCGGCCGTGTTGAATGCTGCGGGGGCTGTGCGGTCGGAATTGTCGAGGAAGAGCGTGACTTCGGCGGTGTTGCGCGCTGGCCGCGTGCCCGAGCCGGAGAAGATCACGTCGTCCATGCCGGACGCGCGCATGTTCTTGTAGGAGCTTTCGCCCATCACCCAGCGCAGCGCTTCGACGAGGTTCGACTTGCCGCAACCATTCGGCCCGACCACGCCCGTCAGGCCGCGTTCGATGACGAATTCACCGGGATCGACGAAGGATTTGAAGCCGAGGAGGCGGAGCCGGTTGAAGCGCATCAGCGCTTAGCCGGAAATCCGGGCGCGGCTTTGCCACGCCCGGCATTTGCGATGTGGACGTCAGAGCATCGAGTCGATGATGGCCGACATTTCGTCAACCGACAGTGCTCCCGAATACTTGTTGCCGTTGATGAAGAAAGTCGGCGTCGCCTCGACACCGAAATCGTTCTGGCCGCGAGCCCTTACTGCACGGATTTCATCGAGAAGCGCCTGATCCGTCAAGCAAGCCTCGAAGGATTCCTGTGTAAAGCCGCCGAGACGCGCGATCTTCAGCAGGGCTTCGCGCGCATTGTCGACCGGAACCCAGCTATTCTGCTGCTTGAAGAGCACATCCGACATGGCGAAATAGTTGGCGTCGGCGCAGCGCGCCAGCATCGCGCCGGCCTCGGCCCGCGGGTCGAACGGGAACTCGCGCACGATGAGCCGGACCTGTCCGGTATCGATGTACTTTTCCTTGATCGTCGGCAGCGTGTTGTTGTGGAAATTGCCGCAATGGCCGCAGGTCATCGACGCATATTCGACGATCGTCACCGGCGCGTCGGCCTCGCCCATCACCTTGTCTTCGAGCGTGCCCGGCTCGAGCAGCGCTTCCATGTCGACCGTACCCTGCGGGTTCGGCGCGGTCGCGCCGGTCGTCACCGGGTCGGTGGTCGCGGCGTCCGCGGTGTTGGTGGCGTTGCCGCTGTCGCTGCATGCCGAGAGCGCGAGGCCCGCCACGGGCAGGGCCACGAGCGAGGTCAGGATATGTCTGCGCGACAGATAAGAGGCCATTCGAATCACCTTGCGTCCAGTTTAAGTGTTGCCTGTATTCCATCCCTCTAATGAGCGAATACGGCAAGGATCGTCCCTTTCCTACCGCCAAAGCACGACACTGTGTTCACAAAGGTGCGACTTCGGCGGCGCGGATTCAAGCGCTGCGACGTTTCGCGCCGATCACCTCGGCGCCGAGCCGTTCGAGCGACGCGCGCAGGCCGTCATCCTCGATCTTCGCCGTCACGCTCTTCAGGTGCGCTTCCTGCCGCCCGTCGAGTTTGGCGGGACCGCGCGGGCGGCGCGGCCTTTCAAGCGCGACCGGCTTCTGCAAGATACGGATGCGACCGACGGCGGAAAAGCCGAGGAAGCCGTTGACCCGGGCGATCACCTCGCCCGTCTCGTGCTGCAGCGCCAGCGCCGCCATGCCCTCGCAGGCGACGATCAGCGTCGCGGGCTCGAACGGGTCGTCCTCGCTCATCCGGCGCGGCCAGACGATCTTCTCCGGCCGCGAGGCAGAAGCGATGCGCTCGCCGACGATCTCCTCCCAGGACTGGATCAGCGCGACCGAGATGCCGGCGCGTTTTTTCAAGACGGGATCGAGGATGCGGGTCGCCAGGTCGGCAACCGGCTGGGCGCCCCATGGCCCTTTTGGTTTGCCTGCCATCGGGTAAATCCTTTATGCGCTTGGGTCTCGGCAAACTCCTATCAGGAACGGAAGAATGGCGCCATCGGGCGACGGGACATGGTTCGACGGCGAGCGCGGAAAACGCGTCGCGGCGGGGCTTCTCGCCTGGTACGACCAGCACCATCGCGACCTGCCCTGGCGCGTCCCGCCGCGTGATCTGGCCACCGGATTGCGCGCCGATCCCTACCGCGTCTGGCTGTCGGAGATCATGCTCCAGCAGACGACGGTCGAGGCGGTGAAGCCTTATTTCCGCAAGTTCGTCGAGCGCTGGCCGACCGTCTCCGATCTCGCCCATGCCGACAGCGACGACATCATGAAGGCGTGGGCCGGGCTCGGCTATTATTCGCGCGCGCGCAATTTGAAGGCCTGCGCGGAAGTCGTTGAAAACGCTCATGCAGGTTCATTTCCAGATACCGAACCCGGGCTTCTTGCCCTGCCCGGCATCGGTCCCTACACCGCCGCCGCCATCGCCTCCATCGCCTTCGACCGCCCTGCCGCGGTGGTCGACGGCAATGTCGAGCGCGTCTTCACCCGGCTGGCCGCCATCGCGACGCCGTTGCCGAAAGCCAAGAGCGAAATCAAGGACTTGGTCGCGCTTGCTGTGCCCCTGAATCGGCCCGGCGACTTCGCGCAGGCGACGATGGACCTCGGCGCGACGATCTGTACGCCGCGCCGCCCGAAATGCCTGATGTGCCCGGTCAATGACGAATGCCTCGCCTTGCGCCAAGGCGACCCGGAGTTCTACCCGGTCAAGGCCGCGAAGGCGGAGAAGCCGCTGCGGCGCGGTGCGGCGTTCGTTGCGATCCATGACGGGGCGGTCTTTCTGCGCAAGCGCGAAGCGAAGGGTCTCCTCGGCGGCATGGCCGAAGTGCCGTCGACGGGCTGGACTTCGCGCACCGACGGCGAACTTGTCCCCGGCGCCGCACCCTTTGCGGCGACATGGGAGGTTTCGGGCTCGATCTCCCACGTCTTCACCCATTTTGCGCTGGAACTGACCGTCTTTCGCGCCGAAATTGCCGAGAAACCTGTCGAAAACGGCGGCTGGTGGGCGCGGCTCGAAGATATCCACACGGAGGCGCTTCCGACTGTCATGAAGAAGGCAATCGAGGCTGCCATACCCGGATCGACCAAAGCCAGACCGAAGGAAAAATCGCGTTGACCGAAATCCGCCACATCGTCTTCGACATCGGCAAGGTGCTGATCCACTACGACCCCGACCTCGCCTATCGCGACCTCATTGCCGATGCCGACGAGCGGCGCTGGTTCCTCGAGACGGTGACCACCGGCGACTGGAACATCGAGCAGGATCGCGGGCGGAGCTGGCCGGATGCCGAGGCGCTGCTCGTCGCCGATTTTCCGGATCATGAACCCAACATCCGCGCCTTCCGGCAGAACTGGCACAAGATGGTGCCGCACGCCTATGACGACAGCGTCGCGATCCTCGAAGCGCTGATCGAGGACGGGCACGACGTCACCATGCTGACCAACTTCGCCACCGACACGTTTGCGGAGGCCAGGGAGCGGTTTGCGTTTCTGAGCAAGCCGCGCGGTGTCACCGTTTCGGGGGAGTGCGGGCTGATCAAGCCGGACGCCGCGATCTACAGCCTCCACGCCCGGACGTTCGGGTTGAACCCGAGGCACACGCTCTTCATCGACGACAGCGCGAAGAACGTGGAAGGGGCCAAGCTGGCGGGGTGGCAGGCGGTGCAGTTTACGGATGCGGTGACGTTGAAAGACGACCTGAAGAGATTGGGCGTTCTATAGGATACTGAATCGTTTTCGGCTCTCGATCGTCGAGGCCTGGACCTCTGTGACGATCACAGAGGTGACGGCATTGGGGGTGTCTGCCAAGCTGGAAGGTTGTCGTGCTTAGCTACTACGCCTCCGTCGTTCCTGTGCTTGTCACAGGAACCCCATGCCTCGACATTCCAACTCGCGGAACGGTCACGAGTTAACCGCCCCTACGCTCCCGCGCGATCCATGCCGAGGCGCGCGATGCGGCGTAGTTCGTCGATCTGGTTGAGGCCGCCGGAGCGTTCATAGTGCCAGAAGGTCCAGCCATTGCAGGCGTCGAGGCCCTGCACCAGGGCGCCGACCTTGTGGATCGAGCCGGACATGTCGCCGACCGCAACGGTGCCGTCGGCGCGCACGCGGGCCTGCCAGCGGCGCTTGATGTCGTGCAGTACGGCGCCGGGCTTGATGAGGCCGGAATCGATGAGGCTGACGAAGGCGACGCGCGGTTCGGCGCGCTTGCCGGTCAGGACGGAGAGGTCCATGTCGGCCAAGGGCTTGACGCGGTCGATGCGTTCCTGAGCGGCGTCAATATAGGTCTGGTCGCGCTCGATGCCGACGAAATGGCGGCCGAGGCGCTTGGCTACGGCGCCGGTCGTGCCGGAACCGAAGAACGGGTCAAGCACGACGTCGCCGGGCTTGGTCGAGGACAGCATGATTCGGGCGAGGAGCGCCTCGGGCTTCTGGGTCGGGTGGACCTTGTTGCCGTTCTCGTCCTTCAGCCGCTCATTGCCGGTGCAGATCGGGAACAGCCAGTCGGAGCGCATCTGCACGTCGTCATTCGCCGCCTTCATGGCGTCGTAGTTGAAGGTGTAGCCCTTGGCCTTCGGGTCGCGCGAGGCCCAGATCATGGTCTCATGCGCGTTCTGGAAGCGGCGGCCGCGGAAGTTCGGCATCGGGTTGGTCTTGCGCCAGACGACGTCGTTCAAGATCCAGAAGCCGAGGTCCTGCATGATCGCGCCGACGCGGAAGATGTTGTGGTAGGAGCCGATGACCCAGATCGTGCCGTTCGGCTTCAGGACGCGGCGCGCGGCCAGCAACCAGGCGCGGGTGAAGGCGTCATAGGCGGCGAAGCTTTCGAACTGGTCCCATTCGTCATCGACCGCATCGACCTTCGACTGGTCGGGCCGGTGCAAATCGCCCTCGAGCTGGAGGTTGTAGGGCGGGTCGGCGAAGATGACGTCGATGGAGTGGTCGGGCAGCTTGTTCAGCGCGGCGACGCAATCCCCTTTCAGGATCGTGTCGAGCCAGACGGAGCTTTCGGCTGACGGGGAAAGGTCGGCAAGATGACGCACGGCAGACATGAGGATACCCGATACTCGACAACACGCATTTACTGGCTGTTATGGTTACCGATCACCGTTAACATCGCGTGAAGGCTGACGAATTGCCCACTCGCACGCGCTCGTGTAGGAGGCGGGCACTCCCAATCTGACTGGATCTGCCATGGCTTCCCCCGAACTCGTCATTTTCGATTGCGACGGCGTGCTCGTCGATTCCGAGATCATCGCCGCGCGCGTGGAGGCCGAGATCCTGTCGGCCGCCGGCTACGAGATCAGCCCGGAGGAACTGGCCGAAACCTATGCCGGCCTCACCTTCCGCGAGATCATGCTGCGGATCGAGCGCGAGGCGGCGATCCCGTTCCAGATCTCGATGCTGGACGAGGTGGAAAAGCGCGTCGACCAGCGCCTGAAGGCAGAGGTCAAGCCGATCGAGGGCGTCCATGAGGCGGTCGCCTCGGTGACGGGCAAGCGCGCCATCTGTTCCAATTCGAGTGCCGAACGGCTCGACATGATGCTGACCCGCGTGCGGCTGAAGCCGTTCTTCGAGGGCGTCATCTTTTCCTCGCGCGACACGCCTTCGCAAAAGCCGAAGCCCGCGCCGGACGTCTTTCTCCACGCCGCCGAGGCGCTCGGCGCCAATCCGGCAAAGACATTCGTCATCGAGGATTCCATCCATGGCATCCAGGGCGCGAAGCTTGCCGGCATGCGGGTGATCGGCTTCACCGGCGCCTCGCATACGCATCCGGGCCACGCCGACATGCTGACCGAGGCGGGCGCGGAAACCGTCATCCGCCGGCATGCGGATCTGCCGGCGACGCTTGCCGCACTCAGCGCCTGGTCGGAGGGTTGAGGCCATGATGCGCCGGTCCGCCTTCCTCGCCCTCGTCGCCGCGTGCCTGATCGCCGCTTCAGGCGCCAAGGCTGCCGAGATCTGCACGCTGATCGCCGACGGCGAGAGCGGCGCGGTGCTCCTCGAGCGCGGCGACTGCCGCACCCGCGTCACGCCCGCCTCCACGTTCAAGGTGCCGCTGGCGGTGATGGGATTTGATGCGGGCTTCCTGACCGCCCCCGACGCGCCGGTGCTCGACTTTCAGGAAGGCTATCCGGACTGGATCGCGGAATGGCGCCAGCCAACCGATCCGGCGGCATGGATGCGCCATTCCGTCGTCTGGTATTCGCAGCAGGTCACCAAGGCGCTCGGCGCCGAGCGCCTGTCGGCCTATGCCGGCGCCTGGGGCTACGGCAATGCCGATTTCTCTGGCGATCCGGGCCTTGGCAACGGGCTGGAACGCGCCTGGATCGCGTCGTCCCTCAAGGTCTCGCCTGCCGAGCAGGTGAAGTTTCTGCACGGTTTGTTCAACCGCACGCTTACCGCCTCGCCGTCAGCGATGGAAATGACGGTCGCGATCGTCGAAGGGCATCGGGCCGGCGAGTGGTCGGTCAAGGGCAAGACCGGCTCCGCCTACCCCCGCCGCGCCGACCGCAGCTTCGACCGGGCGCGCGCCTGGGGGTGGTATGTCGGCTGGGCGACGAAAGGCGAGCGCAGCGTGGTGTTTGCGAGGCTGAACCAGGATGAAGAGCGAACGGAAGGGCCAAGCGGATTGCGGGCTCGGGATGGGTTTCTGGCGGAACTCGCGGGGTTGTAGTGGGGAGTGTGGGCGATTCTTTTTGAAGTGAGCCCCACCCTTTATCCCTCCCCACAAGGGGAAGGGAGGGCGTCCGCGTTGTGATCGTTTCTTCTACGAAGCACCCGGATTAACGGGAATGGTGCTACGTCGGCGACTCCCTCCCCCTTGTGGGGAGGGATGAAGGGTGGGGGTCCGCACGGCTAAAGGCCGGGCGCAGCAAAAACTCGACAGTTCCACAAATTAAGGAATTGCAGCTCCGCACGCCCTCGGCGCAGGCGCAGCCAAGCACCCCGCTGCGCCCTACTCCGCAGCGGCCGCAGGCGCCGGCTTTTCCTTCAGCATCCGCATGATCTCGCCGGCCGACATCGGCTGGCCGAAGGCGAAGCTTTGGACGTATTCGCAGCCGAATTCGCGCAGTTCCTCCGCGTCGCTGTCCTGCGCGACGCCTTCGGCGACGACCGACAGGCCGAGTTCGTGCGCCATGTTGACCATCGAGCGCAGCAGCACCAGCCGCTTCGGGCTCGCGTCCTCGACGAAGCTGCGGTCGATCTTGATCGTGTCGAAGGGAAAACGGGTCAGGTAGGCGAGCGAGGAATAGCCGGTGCCGAAATCGTCGAGCGAGAGGCCGATGCCGATCTGGCGAAGCTTGGCCAGCACGTGCGCGGCCTGTTCGGGATTGTCCATCACCAGCGACTCGGTCAGTTCGAGCCGGAAGTTGCGCGGCTTGATGGAGGCGCGGGCGACGACGGAGCGCACGTCGGAGACGAGGTCGCGGCGCAAGAGCTGGCGGCTGGACAGGTTCACCGAGACGAAGAGCGGCAGGTCGCCGGCAAGCTGCAGCCATTCGTGCAAATCGTCGGCGGCCTTCTGCATGGCGAACTGGCCGAGCTGGACGATCAGGCCGCAGCTTTCGGCGACGGGAATGAATTCGCCGGGCGGAATAGCCCCGCGGCGCGGGTGCTCCCAGCGCATCAGCGCCTCGAAGCCTGCAATGGTGCCGTTTTCGAGCCGGATGATCGGCTGGTAGGCAAGCTGCATCTCGCCGCGCTCGACGGCGCGGCGCAGGTCGGATTCGATCTGCAGCCGGTCGCTGCCGCCGGTGCGGAAGGCCGGGCGGAAGGGCTCGATCCGGTCGCCGCCGAAGCGCTTGGCCTGGTGCATCGCCAGTTCCGCATCCTTCAGCATGTCGGCGGCGTTGGACGTGTTGATCGTCCAGGAGACGAGGCCGATCGAGGCCGTCAGCACGATTTCGCGCTTGGCGAAGGTGATCGGCGCGCTGATCGCGTCGCGAACCGCCTCGGCGATGGCAGCGACGCGCACCGGGTCCTGTTCGGAGACGAGCATCAGCGCGAACTGGTCGCCGGCAATGCGCGACAGGCTGTCCTTCGGCTTCAGGATGCGGTGCAGCCGGCGCGCGACGGTGAGCAGGATCGTGTCGCCGGCCGAGATGCCGAGGCTGTCATTGACCTGCTTGAAACGGTCGATGTCGACGACAAAGACCGATGGCCGGATCGCGTCTTCCGATTTGGCGACGGAGAGCAGCGCGTCGAGGCGGCTGGCGAAGATCTGCCGGTTGGGCAGGCCGGTCAGATTGTCGTGGACGGCATCGTGCAGCAGGCGCTCCTCGGCCTTCTTCTGCTCGGTCGTGTCCACCATCGTCCCGACGCAGCGCAGGATTTCGCCGTCAGAGCCGATCACCGGCCGCGCCTTGAGCGTGAACCAGTGGAAATGGCCGTCGGCGCCACGCAGGCGGAACGCCTGGCTGATGCGTCCGCGCCTGTGTTCGAGAATGACGTCGAGCAGGGTGCGGAAGGTGTCGCGGTCGTCCGAATGGAGCGCTGGCAGCCAGTTGCGTGCCGGGCCGTGCAGGCTGTTGGCCTCGAGCCCGAGCTGACGTGCGATGTCGGGGCGGGTGACGATCTTGTCGCGCGTGACGTCCCAGTCCCAGACCGTGTCGCCGGCGCCGGTGACGGCGAGCGCCTGGCGTTCGAGGTCGCTGAACAGGCCCTGCTGCAGCCCGCCGCCGGCAAAGGCGTGCTGCATGACGGTGAAGCCGATGAGCAGCACGACGAGGACGAGGCCGCCGCCGAGCGCGGGCTGGATGATGTCGTTGTCGATGCCGCCGGTCACCGCCATGTAGGCGGCCGCGAGCCAGGCGAGAATCATCAGCCAGCTCGGTATGAGCATCACCGCGCGGTCATAGCCCTGGATGGCGAAAAAGCCGATGAGGCCGAGCCCGGCGACGGCGGTCACGGCGAAGGAAAGCCGCGCGATGCCCGAAGCGATCGCGGGGTCGAAGGTGGCGACGCCGGCAATCATCAGGAGACCGAACACCCAGGCGAGCGCGGCATAGCTGAAGTGCCAGTGCCAGCGGTTGAGGTTCAGATAGGCGAAGAGGAAGACGACGATGGTGGTCGCAAGCGCCACTTCCGCGCCCGCCCGCCAGATCTGCTCGTTGCCGGGGGTGATCTCGATAACGCGCGTCAGGAAGCCGAAATCGATCGAGATGTAGGCCAGAACCGACCAGGCGAGCGCCGCCGTGGCGGGAAAGAGCGAGGTTCCCTTGACGACGAAGAGGATGGTGAGGAACAGCGCCAGAAGGCCGGCGATGCCGATGACGATGCCGCGGAAGAGCGTGTAGGAGTTGACGTTGTCCTTGTAAGCTTCCGGCTCCCACAGGCGCAGTTGCGGCAGGTCCGGCGAGGCGAGTTCGGCGACGAAGGTGACGATCGAGCCGGGATTGAGCGTGACGAGGAAGACGTCGGCGTCGGGCGCAGCCTGCCGGTCGAGCGCGAAACCTTCCGACGGCGTGATGGCGGCGATGCGGCTCGATCCGAGATCGGGCCAGATCATGCCCGAATTCACCAGCCGGAAATGCGGCGCGACGATCAGCCGGTCGATCTGGCGGTCGGTCGGGTTGGAGATCGAGAACACCGCCCAGTCGCCCGACGAGCGCTCGTCGTTGGCGTCGACTTCGATGCGGCGCACGATGCCGTCGGTGCCGGGCGCGGTCGAGACCTGAAAGCTGGAACCCTGGTTGCGGTAGAGGTCGACCCGGTCGGTCAGTTCGATCGCCGCTTCGTTGCCGGTGATGGCGACGGGATCGAGCGCGCGTGCGGGGCCAGTGGCGAGCGCCATCAGGGCTGCAAGGAAGAGCAGGATCGTGCTGGCCTTGAAACGCCCCAAACCTCAGCCTCGTTCGTGTCTGGCCCGATGCTCTTCGGCAATCAGGGCGTAGAGAAGATGATCCCGCCACACGCCATTGATGCGCAGGTAGGATCGCAACAGTCCTTCGCGCCGGAATCCGGCATTTTCAAGCACGCGGATCGAGCGTGCATTGTCCGGAATGCAGGCCGCTTCGAGCCGGTGCAGTTTCAGCGTGTCGAAAGCATGGGACAGCGCAAGCTTCATCGCCGCCTGCATCAGCCCCCGGCCCGCATAACGCTCCCCCATCCAATAGCCGATCTGGGCCGATTGGGCGACGCCGTGGCGGATGTTTCCAACGGAAATGCCGCCGACGAGCCGTCCCCGCTCGGTTTCGAAGATCAGAAAGGCGTGGCCGGTGCCGGCCGCCGCCTCGGCATTGTAGCGCCGCAGCCTCTGCCGCCAGGCCGAATAATCGAGATCGTCGGCCGGCCAGCGCGGCTCCCAGGGTTCGAGGAAGCCGCGGCTTTCCTGGCGCAGATGTGCCCATTCCTCATGGTCGCGCTTGCGCGGCGCACGGATGGTGACGCCGCCTCCCGACAGCGCCGGCATGGCGCTTCTGGCGAAAGGCGCAAACGCCATCGCCGTGTCAGACGGCGAGCTTGCGGGCCGGAGCCGGTGAAGCGGCCAGCATGTCGGTGACCGTCTCGAAGGCCGGCAGAGAACCCACCGGACCGACGGCGGCGATGGTCGGCCGGGCCGAGAACAGGCGCGAGGACAGGTCCGCAAGGCGCTCGGTCGTCAGCTTCGACAGCCGGTCCATCAGCTCCTCCATCGGGATCGGGCGGCCGTAGAGCAGCAATTGCCGCGCGATCTGCGAGGCCCGGCTCGACGGGCTTTCCTGCGACATCAGGAGCCCGGCGCGGTACTGTGCCCGCGCGCGATTGAGCTCTTCGGGCAGGATCGCCTCGCCGGATTGCTTGAGTTCTGCGAGAAGCACCCGCGTCAGTTCGGCGATGTCCTCCTTGCCGGTCGCGGCATGGATGCCGAAGATGCCGGTATCGGAAAAGCCCCAATGGAACGCGTAGACCGAGTAGCAGAGCCCGCGCTGCTCGCGCACTTCCTGGAACAGGCGGGAGGACATGCCGCCGCCGAGGATCATCGAGAGCACCTGCGAGGCGTAGAAATCGCGCACGTGATAGGCCCTGCCCTCGAAGCCGAGCACGATCTGCGCGTCCATCAGGTCGCGGCTTTCGCGGAAATCACCGCCGACATAATGCGCAAGCGTAGGCAGCGTCGCCTCGCAGCGCGGCTGGAACGAGCCGAGGCGCTTTTCGACCTCGCGCACGAAGGCGTCGTGGTCGACGGCGCCGGCCGCGACGACGATCATCCGGTCCGCCGCATATTGCCGCTCGAGGAAGCCCCGCAACTGCTGCGAGGTGAACGCGCGAACCGTTTCGGGCGTGCCCAAGATGGACCGGCCGAGCGTCTGGTGCCGGAACGCGGTCTCGGTGAACCGGTCGAAGACGATGTCGTCGGGCGTATCGTGCGCCGCGCCGATCTCCTGCAGAATGACGTGCTTTTCGCGTTCCAGCTCGTCCTCGTCGAATTTCGAATCCATCAAAATGTCGGCGAGGATGTCGATGGCGAGCGGCATGTCGTCCTTCAGGACGCGTGCGAAGAACGACGTCGTCTCGACGCTCGTCGCGGCATTGATCTCGCCGCCGACATTCTCGATGTCGGACGCGATCTGCCACGCCGAGCGCTTGCCCGTGCCCTTGAAGGCCATGTGTTCGAGCAGATGGGCGATGCCGTGCTCGTCGTCGCGCTCGTCGCGCGAGCCCGACTTGACCCAGATTCCGAGTGACACGGATTCGATGTGCGGCAGCGTCTCGGTGGCAACCGTCAGGCCGTTCGACAAACGGCTAACCTCAACCCCCATGCGGGTCGTACTCCCTGGACAATGCGTGTCTATGAATGGCGACACGCCTTACTGGTTTGCGGCCGCTCTTGTACGGCGGTCGATGTGATCTTCCAACATTTTCAGGTCTGATGGAAGGACGTCGAATTTTTCGGGCCTCGTCATCAGATCGCCGAGCCAGGCCGGCAGCGCCGGATCGACCCCGCTGGCAGCCTGCACCGCGTCGGGAAATTTCGCCGGATGCGCGGTCGAGAGCACGACCATCGGAACGGCAGAATCCCCGGCGAAATCGCGCGCGACCTTGATGCCGATCGCCGTATGCGGATCGGCCAGATAGCCGGACTTTTCGAGCAGGTTGCGGATCGTCTTCGCCGTCTCGCCGACGCTCGAGCGCCCGGCGGCAAATTCCGCCCGCATCGCCGCGAGCGGCCCCGCGTCGATCGTGAAAGCGCCGGACTGCTTCAGGCTTTCCATGTAGCGCCGGACCGTCGCCGCATCGCGCCCCGCCGCCTCGAACAGAAGGCGCTCGAAGTTGGACGATATCTGAATGTCCATCGAGGGCGACGTGGTGGCGACGACGCCGCGCGTCTCGTAGCGCCCGGTCTCGAAGGTGCGCGCGAGAATGTCGTTGTCGTTGGTGGCGATGACCAGCCTGTCGACTGGCAGGCCCATCTTCTTGGCGGCATAGCCGGCGAAGATGTCGCCGAAATTGCCGGTCGGCACGGTGAACGAGACCGGCCGGTCCGGCGCGCCGAGCGAAATCGCGGACGAGAAATAGTAGACGATCTGCGCCATGATCCGCGCCCAGTTGATCGAGTTGACGCCCGAAAGCATCACGCGATCCCGGAAGGCGTGGTCGTTGAACATGCCCTTTACCAGCGCCTGGCAGTCGTCGAAATTGCCTTCGATCGCGAGCGCGTGGACGTTGGCCTCGGTGGACGTCGTCATCTGGCGCTGCTGGACGGGGGAGACGCGGCCATGCGGGAAGAGGATGAAGATGTCCGTCCGGTCGCGCCCGGCGAAGGCGTCGATCGCCGCGCCGCCGGTATCGCCCGAGGTCGCGCCGCAAATCGTCGCCCGCTGCCCGCGCATTTCCAGCACGTGGTCCATCAGCCGCGCGAGCAACTGCATCGCCACGTCCTTGAAGGCGAGCGTGGGCCCGTGGAAAAGTTCGAGCACATATTCGTTCGCGCCCGTCTGGACGAGCGGGCACACCGCCTCGTGCCGGAAGGTCGCATAGGCTCCGTCGACGATGCTGCGGAAATCGGCCTCGGAGATGTCCTCGGAAACGAACGGCGTCAGAAGCCGGATCGCAAGTTCCGGATAGGCAAGGCCGCGCATCGCGCGGATGTCGTCGGCGGAAAAATGCGGCCAGGCGTCGGGCAGATAGAGCCCGCCGTCGCGGGCGAGCCCTGCGAGGAGGACATCGGCGAAGCCAAGTTGCGGCGCCTCGCCGCGCGTACTCGAAAAGCGCATCGGATTCCTTGCGGAGTGTGTGGCGGGTCCGCGGACTGTTGGTAATGCAAACCGCCCGGTCGCCTTTTGGTTTCGGCGTTGGTATAGAACACCAGCTTTGCGTGAGGGAAGGGCCGTCCATGCCGATTTGTCGTTCGTCGATCCGTCATCTTGCCGTGCTGGCGGGCCTGGGCTCGCTCGTGGCCGTCTCGGGCTGCCAGTCGAACGACGGTTCGGCGACAGCCGCGCAGCCCGCCGCCGTCAATGTCGAGGAACTGCGCGCCTATTGCCCGCAGGTCATTCTCGAAACCGAGGGCACGGTCTGGTCGCAATATGAACGCGGCGGCGAAGGCGACGCGGCGAAGCTCGTCCGGCGCACGACGATTTCCGAGACCACCCGCGCCTGTTCCTATTCGGCCGATGCGATCACCGTGAACGTCGCGGTTGCCGGCCGCGTCGTCCCGGGCCCCGTCGGCAGCCCCGGCCAGGTCTCCGTGCCGCTCGTCGTCGAAGCACGCCGCGGCGGCGAGGTGATCTATTCCAATCCGGTGAATTACGGCGTCCAGGTCACTGATACGGCCGGCGCGACGCAGTTCGTCTTCAACGATCCCGCCGTCCTGATCCCGCAGGCCGGCGCCCAGCAGACCCGCATCTTCGTACGCATCGACGTGCCCGAGGCGCGCTGATCCTTTCGCGCCCGGCAACGGAGCAGCCATCGTGATTGCCGTCATCTTCGAAGTCTGGCCCGCAAAGGGCGAACAGACACACTACCTCGACCTCGCCGCCGCGCTGCGCGGCGAACTCGAGACCGTCGACGGTTTCATCTCCGTCGAGCGCTTCGAGAGCCTGACCGAGCCCGGCAAGCTCCTCTCCCTCTCCTTCTGGCGGGACGAGGAAGCGGTTCGCGCCTGGCGCAACCGCCCGGCGCATCGCAAGACGCAGGCGAAGGGACGCGGCGGCGTGTTCAGCGATTATCGCCTGCGGATCGCGGAAGTCGCGCGCGATTATGGTATGAATGACCGCGCCGAGGCACCGCAGGACAGCCGCGCGGCCCACGCCGCCGGCTGACGGTCGCCTCTGCAACGGAGGCCCGGCCATGGACATCAGATCGACCCTGCAAGCACTGTGCGACGCCTTCAACGCGCACGACCCCGACCGCGTCATGGCGTTCTTCGCCGATGACTGCGTGCTCGAAATGCCGCGCGGAGCGGACCCGTGGGGCACGCGCTTCGAAGGCCGGGAGGCCGTGCGCAAGGCCATCGCCGGGCGGTTCGAGGGGCTGCCGGACGTTCACTACGGCGATGCCGAGCATTTCGCCGACGAGGCGGCCGGAGCGGGCATGTCGAAGTGGAACCTGACGGGCACGAGCCGTGACGGGACGAAGACGAATGTCAGGGGCTGCGATTTCTATACGTTTCGGGAGGGAAAGGTGATCCGCAAGGATTCCTACTGGAAGATCGTGGAGTAGTCTGTGGCGCGGCTGCGCCGCCTGTTCTTTCTGAAGTGACCCCCACCCTTTATCCCTCCCCACAAGGGGGATCGTTGCAAAATCGGTGTAGCGAGCATTTTGATGCTGCACGAA
>NZ_JBQVMV010000025.1:0-31610 GCF_052435475.1 Aliihoeflea sp. | reverse complement strand
CGTCATGGCGCGGCGACCGGTCATATGGCTTCACAAAGGCAGGCGTCATCCTATCATCGCAATTCGACCCATTCGTATCGTGCTCAAACGGTCACCGTTTGGCAGCTGGGTGGAGCGCTTCGCGTCATCGCGTTTTGGCACGACATCAATCGCTCGATCGCCGTGCACCTTCCACTCGTTCGCGATGTCAGCGAAGCCTGCGTTACTGCCGTTAGGCCATGGCCAGCTCTGCTAGCCCTCGCGGCGCAAGACTGCGAATCGCCGTCGAAAAATGCGCATCTCTCTTGGGTCGACTTTGCGCCGATTACCATCGGGCGGAAATCGATTTCCGGCACAAGGGGGGCGCAAAGCTGACGCCAACGCGAACCCGAGCGACGATAAGCAGTAATCGAAAATCGATTTCCGCTTTGCGCCCCCATTCCGGCCGTTCAGGCGAAATTTGCCTTCGCCTGAAAGCGGACGTTCAGCCCTTCCCACGAATGGCGGCTAGGCGCCTCCATTCCCGCGGTGGCGGGACACTTTCCCTTTCGCCGCAAGCAAACGCGAAGGCTTGGTACGGAACGACTTGAAAGCGTCCCACGGCCGAGTACCCTTTCTGCTTTGTGTCGCTTCCCCAAGTCAGCAATTCCGGCACGGTCGCAGCAGTTTTTGCACCGCGCAGTAGGATCAGGCTGTGTAGTGTGAATGGGAAAGCAATTTATTGGACGCTATCGAAAACCGGCAAGTGGCTTTCGGATCGCATTCTTGAGGAATGGGATGAAGTTGCGTATTTCGCAGGTTTGGCAAAAAGGACTAGTACGAACATGAACAGTACCGCGGAGATCGGATACGCCGAATGCGGCTATGCTGCAGGCAAAATCCGCCAGGTTCTTCGCGGCGAAGCGCTGGCGATCTTGGCGGCAAGCACGACACTGTTCTTCTTATTCGGCGGTGATCTATGGATGTTCGCCGTGCTGTTCTTCGCTCCCGACATCAGTATCGCGGGCTATGCGGCAGGCCCGAAAGCGGGCGCGGCTATTTACAATGCCGTCCATAGCTATGCCCTGCATGCCGTACTGGCCGTGGCCGGTGTTTTGACCGGCAGCGAACTTCTCTGGCAGATCAGTCTGATATTCATCGCTCATGCCGCCTTCGACCGGAGCCTGGGATACGGGCTGAAATACGCGGCCGGTTTCCGCCACACGCATCTCGGGCCGATTGGCAAACCCACGCCGAGGGGCGACTGAAGCGGCTAAAAGAGGGACGACGGCTTTAGGCGGAGAGAGCCCGCAAGATTTGACGCGTGCACTGCAGCTTGCGCCGCGGCGCATTCTCCGAGCCGCTAGAACGGTGACGTGAATGGCAGGTGGCGAGCGCGTGTGGACCCGGTGAGATCACGGCTGGGCAAACCCCTGCCTGATCGAGGATTTTCTCTGCCTGGCATCAAGGAGACGTGCGATGGCAACTATCAAGACATCAGACGGGACCGACCTGTTCTACAAGGATCTGGGGCCGAAAGACGCGCAGCCGATCATGTTCCATCATGGCTGGCCGCTCAGTTCCGACGACTGGGACAACCAGATGCTGTTCTTCCTGTCCGAAGGCTATCGTGTGATCGCGCATGACCGGCGCGGCCATGGCCGATCCGACCAGACCGACACCGGCAACGAAATGGACACCTACGCCGCGGACGTGGCCGAGATCGCCAAGGCGCTCGATCTGCGCGACGCGGTCCACATCGGCCATTCGACGGGCGGCGGCGAAGTCACCCGCTATGCGGCGCGCGCCGAGCGTGGCCGTGTCGCGAAAATCATTCTGATCGCGGCGATCCCGCCCGTCATGGTCAGGTCCGACACCAACCCGGACGGCGTTCCGATGGAGGTCTTCGACGGGTTGCGTTCCGCGCTGGAAACAAACCGTGCGCAGTTCTATCGCGATCTGCCGAGCGGACCCTTCTACGGCTTCAATCGCGACGGCGCGAAGGTCAGCCAGGGCCTGATCGACAATTGGTGGCGCCAAGGCATGAGTGGCGGCGCAAAGGCGCACCATGACTGCATCGTCGTTTTTTCGGAGACCGATTTCACCGACGATTTGAAGGCGCTCACCATCCCCGTGCTGATCATCCACGGGGAGGACGACCAGATCGTGCCGATCGAAAACTCGGCTCACAAGGCGATCAGGCTCCTCAGCGACGGCACGATGAGGACCTATCCCGGACTTTCCCACGGGCTGTTCGCCACGCATCCCGAGGTGGTGAACCCTGACTTGCTGGCCTTCATCCGCGCCTGAGACGGCATCACCGAAGGCGCTCTCGGCGGCACCCTTCGCGACCGCCGGGAGCGCCTTTCGCAAAACGCCTTCGCCCGTCGCTCGTGCGAGGCTAAACTGGCGGACACGCTCGGATTCCGGCTCGGCGCAGCCCGAGCCGCAGCCGTAATCGATGCTCTGAGACGAGGGGTAGAAAGCGATGAATGTCGTCAGGGTCGCGATCGCAGGTTTCGGGGGCGTTGGCCGCGCCACTGCCAGCCTTCTCTTCGCCCGTCGCGAGCGCTACCGTGATGTCTATGGAGCCGACATCCGGCTCGTCGCGGTCTGCGGATCGCGGTCCGGTATCGCGGACCCGAATGGTCTCGAACCCGAACGACTGGACGCGCTCGAACGCGTTCGATCGGGACCTGAATTCATCGAGGCGAGCGGCGCCGACATTGTCATCGAAGCGGGGCCGAGCGATTTCCGCACCGGTGGCCCAGGCCTCGCCTATATCCGTTCCGCCCTTTCGGTGGGGCGCGATGCCATCGTCATATCGAAGGGGGCGCTGGTCCACAGCGGCCCGGAACTACGGGCCTTGGCGCGTTCCACGGGCGCCCTGCTGAAGCTGAGCGGCGCGGCGGCAGCCGCGCTGCCGACGATCGACCTCATCGAACACAGCCTGAAAGGCTGCGAGGTGCTGGAAATCGAGGGCATTCTGAACGCCACCACCAACTACCTGCTCGACGCGATGATGAACGAGAATCTCGGCTTCGCGGAGGCGCTGGCGCGCGCGCAAGCGGGCGGCTTCGCTGAAGCCGACCCTCGCAACGACACCGAGGGCTGGGACACCGCCAGCAAGCTCGTCCTCATGGCCAATTTCGGCCTCGACGCCGAGCTGACGATGGGCGATCTTGCCGTCGAGGGCATCCAGTCGGTCAGGGCGCACGACATTCTGACGTGGCGAAAGGAGCGTGTCGTTCCCAAGTTGGTCGGGAGCCTGGTCCGCGCGGACGGGGCCACGCGCGCGGCCGTCGGCATCCGGACCTACCCGCCGGGCGATCCGCTCGCACATGTGTCGGGAAAGAACAAGGCGATCCGGATCACCACGGACGCGATGGGCGAGACGATCGCCATCGGCTCCGGGACCGAGCCGCTGGCGACCGCGGCCGCCGCGCTCAAGGATCTCGAACACATACTGACCGCGAGAGCGGCGCGCCCCGCTCGCGGTTCAGGAGGGGCGGAATGACGATGAAGACCGTGCAAGCCATCCGGCATATAGCCTTCGAGGATCTGGGCAGCTTCGCGGGCCCGTTGCGGGCGGCCGGCTACGACATCAACTATATCGACGTTGCCGGGCGCGATCCGGCAACGCTCGATCCTCTCGCCGCCGATCTTTTTGTAGTTCTGGGCGGCCCGATCGGCGTCTACGATCACGACGCCTATCCGGTGGTCACCGACGAGATCGCCTTGCTGCGGGCGCGGCTCGCGGCCGGGCGGCCGACGCTCGGGATATGTCTCGGCGCGCAGCTGATGGCCGCAGCGCTCGGAGCGCGGGTCTATTCGGGCCCGGCAAAGGAGATAGGCTGGTCGACACTCGAAGTGTCGGAAACGGCCGCGCCGAATCCTCTCGCTGTGCTTCACGGCGTGCCCGTGCTTCACTGGCATGGCGACACGTTCGACCTGCCGGAAGGTTCCAGTGTCCTCGCATCCACCGCGCTTTGCGTGAACCAGGCTTTCTCGCGCGGACCCAATGTGCTCGGCCTGCAGTTCCATCCGGAGGTGCTGGGCGCGCGGTTCGAGCATTGGCTTTTGGGCCACGCCAACGAGCTGGCGACGGCAGGGGTTGATCCACGCAAGCTACGCCGCGATGCGCAACGGCATTGTCGCAAGCTGGAACAAGCTGGCGCCAGACTGCTTGCAGGCTGGCTGTCGCAACTGACGCGCTGATCCGACCGGCAGTCTGCGCACCGCATCGTTCAGCGGCAGACGTCACTGCAGCGCGATGAGACGCGACGGCTCGCGAACCGCCCGGCGATAGTCGGTCGGGCTCATATGCCGATGTTTCATGAACACACGCGCTAACACTTGGTTCGACGAGTATCCCACTTCCAGCGCGATCTCGGTCACCGACAAATCGGTGGTCTCGAGCAGTTCGCAGGTTTTCTCCATCCTCAGTCGCGTCAAATAGACCCGCGGCGGCACGCCGACGCTCTGCTTGAACATGCGCGCGAAATAGAACGGGGAGAGGCGCGCCTCGGCGGCCAGCTCGTCGAGGGTGATGTCCTCCGAAAGCCGCTCCCGCATGTACTCCATACTGCGCCGTTCGGCCCATGGCGCCAGCCCGCCCCGCACAGTGACGAGTGGACGGCCACCCAACTGGCAAAGCTGGGCGAGGATTTCGAAGCCGGCTGCCCGCGCCAAAAGGCGCGACGGCGCACCGTCTTCTTCACATAGGGTCCACAGGGTCCGAAGCGCCGATCGGATGGCGGGCGAATCGAACATCCGGCCGTAAGCCAGGGGAAGGTCGAATGAGCCACCGTCGGATGCCTCATCGAGCATCCGCTGCCACTGCTCCATCGGAAAAGCCAGACTGCGTAGCCGATGGCTTTCATCCATGATCGCCTCGGTGGCGAAGTTCGGCGCAGCAAGGGCAAAGTCGCCCTTCTTGCTGATCACATTGAAACGTCCCCCTCCCAAATCGCCGCTGACCCGGCTTCCGCCAAGCAGGTCCTGATAGAGGACGATATCGGACACGGCCGGGCGGGACATGTCCCCTGCCGGACGCTCCACCTCAAGCAGGTTGAGAATCCCGCCGGGGGATTTCAACATTCGCACATATGACGCCTGATCGCCCTCGCAGTACCATTGGGTGAAAGAAGGGTGGGCGGGTGCGGTCATTGTGGCGTCTCCGATGCTGAAATCGTTGTTCCCAATCTTTGCAGCGAGGTTTGGCGCACCGGGTCGCGGACCGCCCGGCGATAGTCAGTCGGGCTCATGCGTTGATGCTTGACGAAAACACGGGCAAGAACTTGGTTCGACGAATATCCAACCTCATGCGCGATATCCGTGACCGAAAGGTCCGTCGTCTCCAGTAGCGTGCAAGCCTTTTCCACTCTCAGTCGCATCAAGTAGGCCCGTGGCGGTACACCGACGCTCTGCTTGAACATGCGGGCGAAATGAAACGGAGAGAGCCGCGCCTCGGCGGCCAGTTCGTCGAGGCCGATATCGTCCGCCAGACGCGCCTGCATGAGATCGATACAACGCCGCTCAGCCCAGGGAGCCAGCCCTCCCCGTGCCGAAGCGAACGGCGAGCCCGCCAAGTGGCAAAGCTCGGCCAGGATTTCGCAACCGGCAGCTTGCGCCAGCAGACGCGACGGTGCGCCCTCCTCGTCACACAGGCGCCATAGCTGGCGCTGCGCGGTCCGGATTCTGGATGAGGTGAACGTCCCTCGATGCAAGGCACCGAAATCGAGAGAGGATGCCCGATCCGCAGGGTCCTCCAGAAGCCGCCTCCAGTGGGCGACGGGAAAGGCTATGGAGCGAATGTGGTGGAAGCTGTCGACGCTGATCGAATTGGTAAAGTTCGGCGCCGCCAGCAGGAAATCGCCCGGCCGGGTGGTCGCAGTGAACCGGCCCGAGCCGAGGTCGGCGTTGACGCCGAAGCCGCCCCTCAGGTCGTAATGCAGGACAAGGTCCGGCACGGCAGGGTCCGATATTTCGACTGCGGGCATGGCGGTCTCCATCAGATTGAGGAAGCCGCCGGTGGACTTGATCGTCCGCACGTACTGCGCGAAGGGACCCTCGCAGAACCACTCTACGAAGGAGGAATAGGTAGGCACCGTCATGCTGTGTCTCCTATGCTCGTGCATCCCCGCCGTCTGAGCTGGTCGGCCAGTCCGATCCGTGCAGATCGATCAGGACGGGCAAGTGGTTCGCATGCAGGCTGCACGCGGCGGGCGGTGTGTCGAACCTCATTTCCAGCCAGCCACGGGATTCATAAATACCTGCTGGAAGTCGTTTCAAATACTTCTCACTCATTGGTTGAAACGCTACCGTTCCATTCACAATGGGGACCTTTTGGATGGAACGCAAGAGTATCGACCGCAAAATGCGACGCGTACCGAGCGGTGCGGCGGTCTTCCGGCCCGAACTGACCACGGCGCTTTTCAGGGCGCTGTTCGAGGACTGGGCAGAGACGGGCTATGCGGCAGTGAGCCTCGAGCGCGTGGCGGCACGGGCGGGAGCGGGCAAGGCGGCCATCTATCGCCGATGGCCCTCAAAACTGGAATTCGCGTGCGAAGCGATACAGAGCGTCGGAGTGAATCTGTCCGACTTCAGCGACCACGGCTCGCTAAGTGCCGATATCAAAGCCTATCTCAGTACGACGCGCAGAGCGTTTCGGCATCCGTTGATCCGCAAGATTGTGCCGGACGTCGTTGCCGAGCGCATCAGAACGCCCCAACTTTCAGCAGCACTGGAAAGTCTGTCCCAGGTACGTCGACAGTTAGGAGATCGACTGCTCGACCGCGCCATAGCCCGCGGGGAACTCCAGCCTGGGTTGGACCGGGAACTCGCGCTCGATTTTCTCATCGCAGGTCTGTACATGCGGATGATCGTTCGCACGAAAAGGACGACAACGGCGGAGATCGACCGGCAGGCGATCGCGATCGAAGCCGCAATCAAGGCCTGTTGAGCCGGCGCCGGTTCGCCAACATCGCCGCCGCGACGAAGGCCCTCACCGGCACGAACCGGCTTCGACGTCGCCGATCAGGTGACGCGCAAGGAACGCCTCGATCGTGCGGTAGAGTTCGAAGTTGCTGTCCTGATTGATGAACCAGTGACCCTCCGTCTCATTGACCAGGAACTCGACGTCGCGGCCCCGCTTGCGAAGGGCATCCACGACCGCCTGAGCCTGGCCAAGCTTGACACGCGCGTCCTGTGCGCCATGGACCACCAGCAGCGGGCATTTGATCCGGTCCAGGCGGCTGACCGGCGAGCGCGAAAGCATGTCGGCATTGTCTGCCTCCACGGCGGGATCGCCGGTATAGGCGATCCAGTTTTTCATAAGCGCCTCGCGCAGGAACGATGGAAGGTCCCGCACGACCGTTCTAAGGTCTGAAACCCCCGCATAGTCGATTGCCGCGGCGAACCGGTTGGGCGTGAAGCTGGCGCCGACGAGGGCGGCGTATCCCCCATACGAGCTTCCATAGATCGCCACGCGATCCGCGTCCGTGTGGCCCTCGGCGATGGCCCAGTCGAGCGCATCGATCAGGTCATCATGCATCCTCCCGGCGAACTCGCCTCTCGCGGCCTTGGTGAATGCCTTCCCGTAGCCCGTCGAGCCTCGCATGTTGACCTGCAGGACGGCGTAACCGCGATTGGCGAAGAACTGGACTTCGGGGTCGTAGGACGCGCTGTCGCGGTACCATGGGCCGCCATGAACGAGAAGAACGGTCGGCAGGAGATGCGGTGCCCGGTCGACCGCAAGCGTCAGATGGCAGGGCAGCGCCAGGCCGTCGCGCGAGACAATGGTGACGGGACGGACGGACGAAAGCCTGACGGGATCGAGCTCCCGCCTGCGGCGGGCGATGAGACGGGCTTCTCCGCTCGCGTGGTCGTAGAACCACGTCGCGCCGGGGTCTCTGTCGGTCGTGAACTCGGCAATCCAACGCCCGCCCGCCGCATCGCAGGACACATGTCCAAGCTCACCTGCGGAAAGCTCGTTCAGCCTGACCAGCACTTCGGCGAAGTGGGCGTCCAACGCATGGATAACCTGCCGTTCGCCGAGATATCGAGCTCCAAGCAGTTCGCCCGTGACAGGGTTAAGGATCAGTGAGGGCGCAAATCGCTGGTCGGCTTCCGGACGCGGTGTATCGAGGCTGAGGACGGGGTGGCTGTCGACTTCGATTTCGTCTCCACTGGCCAGATCGACCCGGACGAGACGCGTCCTGTCCGAACCCAGGTTCGAACCAACCCAGATTGCGCTGCCGTCCGGCGTCGGGACGATCGGCGTGGGGGTGAAGGGGAAGTCTTCGCCCGCGAACCTGGCGAGGGGCACGAAATCGTCGTTCTCGAACCGCGCCAGGACGTGATCCCCGTCCCGATCGATGATGAAGGCGTGCGGCGAACCGTTGGGGATCGGTATCCAGAATACGAAACGGCCGGGGTTCCTGCCGATCATCCTGAGTTCGCCGGTCGTCATGTCGAGACTGTGGAGATCGATGAAAACGGGGTCGCGGGCATTTAGCTGGAGGAAGACCGTTTCGGGGTCGGCGGACGAGAACGCGAACCCCATGACCCTCACCCCGGGAAAGGGCGTCAGATCGACCGGTGCCGCCTCCTGCGCGACCGACATGCGGTAGAGGTGCCAGTTCTCGTCGCCATCCGCATCCTGCAGATAGAGGATGGAGTCCCCATCCGGCGACCACACGTAACTCTCGATGTTGCGACGCGCATCGTTGGTGAGCCGGCGGTCGTTTTCGAGGTTCCAGGGCCCGTCGGGTCCAATGTCGTGCACGAAGACGTTCAGCCGATCGCGCCACGGTGCGAGATAGGCGATCCGCGTTCCGTCCGGCGATATTCGGGCGCCGGAGAACGCAGGTGTAGCAAACAGCGTTTCGACCGGGATAGGGTTGAACTCAGGCATGTCGTACACTTTTGTCGGGAATGGCCGTGAACGCGGGCAGGCTTTGCGACTGCCGCCGGGATCAGCTACGGCGCAACAGGATCATCTTTTCCTGCGTCATGTCGTGCATAGTGAACGGGATGCCGCCGGTGCCGTATCCGGATTCCCTGCGACCGGCGAAAGGCATCCAGTCGGTGCGGAATGCGGTGGGATCGTTGATCATCACGGCGGACGCGTCGAGCCGATTGGCGGCGCGCATCGCGACGTCGATATCCTGCGCAAAGACGCTGGCCTGAAAGGCGGTGGGCAGCGCATTAGCCTGATGGATCGCCGCGTCGAGATCGCGGTAGCGATAGACCGTGACGACCGGGCCGAACACTTCCAGCGTCGAAATCTTCGCGTCGGCGACCGGGTCGAGCAGCACCGCCGGCTGCAAGGTCGTCTCGGACAGGCGCTTGCCGCCGGTCGCCAGTGTGGCGCCACCGCCGACCGCTTCGTCGATCCATTGCCCGACCCTGTCGACCTCGCGCGGCAGGATCAGCGGTCCGACCTCGGTGTCCTTCAGGGCGGGATCGGCAGTACGCAGTCTTTCGACGCGGGCGACGAGCTTTTGCGTGAAGTCCTCGGCGATGTCGGCATGGACGAAGATGCGCTGCGTCGACACGCAGACCTGGCCGGCGTGGTAGTAGCCGCCCTTGACGATCGGCTCGATCACCTTGCCGAGATCCGCGCTGCGGTCGACTATGGCGGGGGCCGCCCCGCCATGCTCGAGCGCCGAGCGCGTGCCGGGCGCGAGCCTGGAATGCAGCGGCCAGCCGACCCGGGCCGAACCGATGAAGCTCAGGAAGGCGACGCGGCTGTCGGTCGCCAGCCTTTCGGCCAACGCGTTGTCATCGGTGATGAATGTCTGGCACCAGGGCTCGGGCAGACCCGCTTCGTGGACCAGCGCCACGAAGTCGATGCAGGAGAGCGGCGTCGTGGCGGCCGGCTTGACGATGACAGGGCAGCCCACGGCGATGGCCGGCGCGACCTGGTGAACGATCAGGTTCAAGGGATGGTTGAAGGCGGAAATCGCCGCGACGATGCCGATCGGCTCCTTCGTGGTGAAGGCCCAGCGGTTCTCGGCCGCCGCCGACAGCCCCATCGGAATTTCACGTCCGGCGAAGTTGCGCAGTTCGTCGGCGGCGTTGTGAATGCCGTCGATGGCGCGGCTGGTCTCGACGATCGCGTCCGGCAGCGGCTTGCCGCCCTCGCGGGCGATCTGCATGGCGAGATGATCGCGCTTGCCTTCCATCAGCGCGGCCAGCCTGCGCAGGATGGCGACATGCTCGTGCGGCTTCAGCCAACCATCGCGATCCCGGAAGACCAGCTCCGCCGCCTGAAGTTTGCGCTCCAGCGCGGCGGCATCGTCGGTCTCGATCTGCGTGATCGGCGCACGATCGAATGGCTGAACGACTGTCAGCATTGTTGATCTCCCTTCGCTGGACTACGCGAGTTCCACGTCGGGCCTGCGGTTGCGCAACTCGTCGACGAGAACACGGGTGTTTTCGGAATAGTCGATCGGCACATCGACCAGATGGACACCACCATCCGCGAAGGCGGCCTGCAGCGTGGGCACCAGATCCTGGACCGCGGTCACCCGCGAGCCCTTCGCACCATACGCTTCGGCATAGCGAACGAAGTCTGGATTGCCGAAGCTCATTCCGAAATCCTGGAAGCCGTCGACTGCCTGTTTCCAGCGGATCATGCCGTAGGCGCTGTCGTTCAGGATGACGACGACGAGATTGAGCCCGAGGCGGACCGCCGTTTCCATCTCCTGCGAGTTCATCATGAAGCCGCCATCGCCGCAAACGGCCATGACGCGTCTTTCCGGATGCAGCATGGCCGCCATCATCGCTGAGGGCAGGCCGGCGCCCATCGTGGCAAGCGCGTTGTCGAGCAGCAGGGTGTTGGCGACATGGGTGCGGTAGTTGCGGGCGAACCAGATCTTGTACATGCCGTTGTCGAGGCAGGCGATGCCGTCTTCCGGCATCACCTTGCGGACATCGTGGACGATGCGCTGCGGTGTCGGCGGAAAGCGTCCCTCCTCGGCGCGGTCGTTGAGGCGGGCGAGGATACGCTGACGCAGATCGAGCATTCCTTCATCAGGCTCCAGCTTTCCTTCGAGCCGCTCGGCAAGCCCCTCTACCGCAGCTCCGATGTCGCCGATCACCTCGATATCCGGGTGGTAGACCTGCTCCACAGTGGCCGATTGGTAGCCGACATGGATAACCTTCGGCCCACCGGCGCTCTTCATCAGGAAAGGCGGCTTCTCGACGGTGTCGTGGCCGATGGCGACGATCAGATTGGCACGTTCCACCGCCTCATGCACATAATCGCCCTCCGACAGTGCCGCGGTGCCCATGTAGAGGTTCGAGCCACCGGTGACTGCGCCCTTGCCCATCTGGGTATTGAAGAACGGCAACCTCGTGCGCCTCACGAAGCTCGAAAGCGCATCGACCAGAGCGGGCCTGTTACCCGCCGCGCCGAACATGACGAGCGGCCGGCTGGCCGCCAGGATTGTCTGCGCTGCGATGTCGAGCGACCGGGCCGAGGCCATGGGCCGCTCCGTCGCGTGAACCGCAATGACGAAGGCGTTCGCGACCTCCTCGCCCGCAACATCTTCCGGCAGTTCCAGATGCACCGGCCCGGGCCGCTCCTCCATCGCGACGCGAAAGGCATCGCGCACCGTCGAGGGTATGGCGGCGGTACTGACGATCTGGCGCGTCATCTTGGTCAGCGGCTTCATCGACGCCACGATATCGACGATCTGGAAGCGGGCCTGCTTGGCGCTCATCAGGGGCTTCTGGCCGGTGATGAGGATCATCGGCATGGCGCCGAGATGGGCGTAGGCCGCGCCGGTCGAGAAATTGAGCGCGCCGGGTCCGAGCGTCGCCAGACAGACGCCGGGCCTGCCCGTAAGTCGCCCATGCGTCGCCGCCATGAAGGCCGCGGCCTGCTCGTGACGGGTCAGGACCAGCTTGATGCCGGAGGTCCGCAGCGATTCCAGAAGGTCCAGGTTTTCCTCGCCAGGCACACCGAAGATTCGATCAACGCCTTCGTTCTCCAGCGCAGCGACAAACAGGTCTGATCCCTTAGGCATAAATTTTACCTCTACCTTGATGGTTTCAACAGAACTCGCCGAGAGGCTACACCACCAAGTGCAATTGCCACCCATCGCCTCGCTTCACGAACGCGGCGATCGACCTTTCCAGCCAATCACGATGTCGGAACATGCGCGCTCGGCATCTGGTGAGCCCGGACAATCGGCGCCACTTCCGTGCCAAGAAGCTCGATCGAGCGCTTCATCGCGGCGGTTTCGAGCGAGGCGGTGCTCATCTGGAAGGTGATGCGTGAGACGCCACCGAGCGCCTCGCTGGCCCTTAGCATCTTGGCGGCAACCGTCCTGGGGTCACCGATCAGGAATGCTCCTTCGGGACTGGCCATTGCTTCGAACTGCTGGCGAGTTGGCGGCGGCCATCCTCGCTCGCGTCCGATCTTTCCGGTGAGATGCACCCAGCCGGGAAAGAACGCATCCCTGGCTTCGGCGTCGGTCTCGCCGACGAAAGCCATGGCGTGCACGCCCACGGTCAGTTTCTCCGGGCTGTGGCCGGCTCGCGCGCCGGACTCCCGATACAGATCGACGAGCGGGCGGAACCGCTCGAACGTGCCGCCGATGATGGCAACCATCAGCGGAAGGCCAAGCTCTCCAGCGCGCTCGAAGGATGACGGCGTGCCGCCGACGCCCACCCACAGAGGCAGCCGCTGCTGGTGCGGGCGCGGGAAGACGCCCTCTCCGTGAAGTGCCGAGCGATAGCGCCCATACCAGGAGATGTTGGTCTCCTCGCTGAGTTTCAGGAACAGGTCGAGCTTTTCGGCGAAAAGGTCGTCATAGGCGCGGGTATCGAGGCCGAACAGCGGAAACGCCTCACCGAACGAGCCTCGCCCGACGACAATCTCGGCGCGCCCTTTGGAGATCAGGTCCAGCGTCGCGAATTCCTGGAACACCCGTACGGGATCGGCCGCGCTCAGCACCGTCACCGCGCTCGTCAGGCGTATCCTGCTGGTGCGGGCCGCGGCGGCAGCGAGAATGATCGCGGGCGCGGAGTCGAGAAATTCGGCGCGATGGTGCTCGCCTATGCCGAAGACATCGAGCCCGACACGGTCAGCGGTTTCGACCTCCTCAAGAAGGTCGGCCATGCGATCCGTCGCCGAAGGAAGCCGTCCGGTCGCCGGGTCGGGGAGAATGGCCGCAAAACTATCGATGCCAATTTCCATGATGTGTTCTCACAAGTCATTGCCGATCATGATGATCGCATTGGATTTGCGCGCGGCAGTTCCAGCTCTGGTGAAGGGCGAACCCGCACCCACCTGGCGACCAAGAGGTAATCTACGCGCGACGGCGATGCGGTGCAGTATGTGCCCCGCCGGTGCCGTTCTTGCTTGCTTTCGATTGCACTGCGACACCGAGACTTGAGTTCGTTCGGGTTCTTGGAGACGGTGTGACTGAAGCGATGGCCGGCCAACAGGTATGTGTAAGGGCAAACTGCAGACGATCAGTCAGTGACATCTCTTTCGGTCAAACGGTAGGGCTCGCTCCTGCCACGCTGTGTCGCAAAACTGGGAACACCGGATGGATATCGACGACCTGCGGACGTTTGTGGAAGTTGCCGATGCGGGGGGCGTATCGGCTGCGGCACGTCGGCTGGGCGTTTCGAAATCGATCGTCAGTCGGCGACTGCTCAAGCTTGAAGCAGAGCTTGGCGTTCAGCTTCTCGCACGCACCACCCGCGGCGCGGCCCTGACGGAAGCCGGCGCTTCGTTCCGCGACCATGCGGCAAGAGTAGGCGCGGAGATCGATGCGGCGCGGGAGACCATTCAGCCGTCCGGCGACCTGACCGGCCGCCTGCGCGTCGCGATGCCGCTGACCTTCGGTCCGACGCATCTGGCGCCCGTGCTGGCGCAACTGGCGCGTCGCCACCCGAGACTGCATATCCACTCGTCCTACAGCGACCGTTTCGTCGATCTCATCGGCGAGGGTTTCGATTGTGCGGTTCGGGTCGGCTACCTCCAGGACTCAAACCTGATTGCAAGGCGCGTGGGTGATATCCATGGAAAGTTTCTCGCCAGCCCCGACTACATAAAGGCGCATGGCGCGCCGGAGGCGCCGGAGGAGATCGCCCTTCACCAGGCCCTCATGCAGGGCACCGAGGCTTGGCAGTTCATGGATGGCGACAAGGTCGTCACGATCAACCCGCAAGGGCGCTACAAGGCAGATAACGGCATCGCCCTCGCTGCCGCGGCGGCCGCAGGGCTGGGCGTCGCATGGCTGCCCGATTGCGTGACCGACACCTATATCGCTTCGGGCGCGCTCGTGCCGATCATGACACGCTATCCGCTGCCATCGGCGGGGGTCTATGTCATCCGGCCGCCGGGGCCGCATCCCTCGCGAAAGGTGCGGGTCCTGACCGAACTGATGATCGAGTGCCTTCAGAATGACCCGGGTCTTGCGGCCATCTGGCGCTAGTGCGGAATTTTTGCGGGTCTGCGTCGGTGTTCCATTTTTCGCGACACAGCTCGGCGGATCACGGGTCTAGCGGTAGTTGCGGCCAACGCTTAGTTCGACCCTGACGAGATCGCGAAAGGACAAAGCATGAGCTGGAACCCATCACTTGAACCGGGCTGCCCCGATGACGTCGGGATCGATGCAATCGAGACCCTGATCGTCCCGCGGTCGAGAGACCTTGGCGATTTCGAGGTCCGGCGGGCTCTGCCGGCACCAAAGCGGCAGATGGTCGGGCCGTTCATCTTTTTCGACCAGGCCGGGCCGGCGGAGTTCCTGACCGGTCAGGGTGTCGATGTGCGGCCGCACCCGCATATTGGGCTTGGAACGGTGACCTATCTGTTCCGGGGTGATTTCCACCATCGCGACAGCACTGGCGCCGACCAGATCATCAGGCCCGGCGCATTGAACTGGATGGTCGCAGGACGCGGTGTCACCCATTCGGAGCGCACCTCCGCGACGGCGCGAAGCGGCCCGAACAGCCTGTTCGGCATCCAGACCTGGCTGGCCCTGCCGGACAGCCACGAGGACGTGGACGCCAGCTTCGAGCATCACGGTAAAGACACACTGCCTGTCATCGAAGACCAGGGCGTTTCAGTCCGGCTGATCCTCGGCAACGCCTATGGCAAGGTCGCACCCGCGACGATGCTTTCCGAGACTTTCTACGCGGATGTGCGGCTGGATCCGCGCAGCCGGCTGCCAATGCCGGACGAGCACGAAGACCGCGGCATCTACATCGTTGAAGGCTCGATCTCGGTCGCCGGACAGGAATTCGAGGCGGGGCAAATGATGGTTTTCCGACCAGGCGACCGCATCACGGTGGCCGCTGGCGAAAGGGGCGCGCGGCTGATGATCCTCGGCGGTGCGACCTTCAACGGCCCACGTTACATCTGGTGGAACTTTGTCGCCTCATCCAGGGAGCGCATCGAACTCGCCAAAGAGGAATGGCGCTCCGCGAATTGGGGCAATGGCCGCTTCGATCTGCCTGCCGACGACCGCAACGAACATATTCCCCTTCCCGAATGACCGATCCAGCCTGGAGACATAATAATGACCAACTGGCCTAAGCTCGACTATCTCGGCTGGCGCGACACGTGCTCGGCGCTGCATCTCTATCTGCAGATTGCGGGCAAGTACCGGCTGGCGCACACGCCGTGGCTCAACCATTCGTGGAACGCGACTTTCTACGTCACGCCGATTGGACTGGCCTCTTCGCCAATCCCGGACGGCCCGGGCATTGAGATCCTGTTCGACCTGCGTGAGCACAAGGTGGTGGGCACCTGCGGCAATGGCCGCAAGGCGTCGTTCGATCTGGGGCCAATGACGGTCGCAGCCTTCCACACGAGCTTCGTGCAACTGATTACGGACCTCGGCGGCACACCGACCTTCAACGGCAGCCCCAACGAGGTGCCATTTCCGGTTCCCTTCGCCGAAGATGACCGTGACCGGCCCTATGACGGAGAAGCCGTCGAGCGATTTCATCAGTCCCTGATGGCGGTCGACAAGGTGTTCAATCGCTTCCGCACCTCCTTCCTCGGCAAGTCCAGCCCCGTGCACCTGTTCTGGGGCAGCTTCGACCTGGCTCTCACGCGCTTTTCGGGCCGCCGCGCGCCGCTCCACCCGGGTGGCATCCCGTCCCTGCCAAACGACGTCGCACAGGAAGCCTATGACCGCGAGGTGTCTTCGGCGGGCTTTTGGCCCGGCGGCAACGGCATCGACTATCCAGCCTTTTACGCCTACGCCTATCCTGCGCCCGGTGGCTACCGCGCCGCGTCAGTTCAGCCCGACGCAGCCTTCTGGCATGACGGCCTTTCGGAGTTCGTTCTGCCTTATGAGGCCGTGCAGGCGTCTGCGGATCCCGATGCGGTGCTGATGGCTTTCCTCACTTCGACCTACGAGGCGGCAGCCGATCTGGGCGGCTGGGACCGGGGACTTCTCGAATGCGCAAACGGACAGCCCCGAGAGGTGCGAAGGCCCGATGCGGCGCTCGTGGCGCTTGCGCCATCGGTAGGCGACGAGCCCGTGGAGCGAGAGGATGGCCCGTCGAAAGGGCGCTACCGTCTGGTCGTGAATGGCGTCGAGGCCGAAATGAGCTACAGCCGCGCCGGCGGGAACCTGCTGATTATCGACCACACGGAGGTGCCAGCGGCATTGCGCGGCCGCAAAGTCGGCGAGCGACTGGTGCGTCAGGCGATCGAGGATGCTCGGCGCGATCACGTCGAGATCATGCCGCTCTGCCCATTCGCGAAGGCGCAGATTGATCGCCATCCCGAATGGCACGACGTGCTGCGCCGGTGATGGAAGCAAGGCGGCGATGCTCGCCTTCATTCCAGCGGTCTCCGCTGCGAGAACCAGGCAGAAGCACTCCAACGGCAGGAGCGATGCAGATGAGCGACTTGACCTATCGGATCGTCGAACATGACGGTGGCTGGGCCTATCGAGCAGGCGAGACCTATTCGGAAACCTTCTCCAGCTACGACGCGGCCTTTGGCGCAGCCCGGCGGGCGGCCTGCAGGCAACTGCGGCCTGGCGAGACCACCGGCATCATCTGGGAAGACGCGACCGGGCACTGGCACGCTGAACTCTCGCGCGCCGGTGATAGGCCCCAATCGCAGGCCATCGGCTGAGACAATTCTGCAGTTTTGCCCATACCAGCCGGATCGTCAGGCCCACTGCGCTGGACTGCAAGGACTGCCTGAGGTCAGCAGTTGGCGGGCTCAACTGCGTTTGTGCCTCAGATGCAACCATCTCGGCTACTGCGACCATTTCGCGAACCGGCACGCCGAGCCCGTGACGAGCCCACGGACCCTGATCATTGGGTGCGATCAATCTGTGTCTCAACCAGGTGCGCCGGCGATGTTGCGGGTCCTTGAGCCGCATGGCCCCGCGATCGGCGAGAATCGGCCAGACCGGAGGACCATCGTTCGCCGCCGAAAGTGATCCGGCGGCTGACACCACAGTGGGAACGACACCTGGCGCTGCAGCGCCAGCTTTGTAAGTCTTGAGGAGCGAGCCGATGGCTGCAGAGGGATTGGGGCCGACTATTGGTCCGGTGGTGGTGCTGATGGGAGCGGCAGTGATTGCCGTGCCGCTGTTCCGGCGTCTGGGGCTGGGGTCAGTGCTGGGGTATTTCGCCGCCGGTGCGCTGGTGGGGCCGTCGGTGCTGGGGTTGTTCACCGACCCCGACACGATCCTGCATTTCGCGGAACTGGGCGTGGTGATGTTCCTCTTCATCATCGGGCTGGAACTGCGCTCGCAGAAGCTCTGGGGCCTGCGGGGGCAGATCTTCGGGCTGGGTCTGGCGCAAGTGAGCCTTGCGATTGCCTTACTGTGGCTCGCGGGCATGGTGGTGTTCGCGCTTCCCTCAGTAACAGCGTTCATCGCAGGTGCCGGGTTCGTCCTATCCTCGACCGCCGTCATAATGTCCACCTTGCAGGAACGCGGGGAGATCGGCAGCCTGGAGGGACAGAAATCCGTCTCGATCCTGCTGTTCGAGGATCTGCTGATCGTACCCTTGCTGGCGGTCGTGGCCTTCCTGTCGCCTGTCGGACAAGGCGAGAATGGGCTCGGCGCGGCAGCACTGGCCTTGGCCGGGCTGTTGGCGCTGCTTGTGGCTGGGCGTTGGCTGCTCGGTCCACTCTTTTCACTTCTGGCGCGTGCGCGTGCACGCGAGGTGCTGAGCGCCGGGGCGCTGCTTGTGGTGCTGGGTGCCGCACTGTTGATGGAGACGGTGGGTTTGTCGATGGCTATGGGGGCCTTTCTGGCCGGCGTACTGCTCTCCAGCTCCAGCTATCGCCACCAGATCGAAAGCGATATCGAGCCGTTCAAAGGCCTTTTGATGGGGCTGTTCTTTCTGGCCGTCGGCATGTCGTTGGACCTCGGCGTCATCGCTGCGGAATGGCCGTTCCTGCTCGCCATTTTGGTGGCTTATGTGCTGGTCAAGGCAGTTGCCATCTATGCCACGGCGCGGGCCTTTGGCGGGGCCAACCTGGTGGCGTTGCGCCGCACCGTCATGTTTGCGCAAGGGGGCGAGTTTGCCTTCGTCCTCTATACGGCCGCAGTTGCAGGCGGGGTCATCGATGCGCGGGAAAATGCAATCTTCTCGACAGTCGTGATCCTGTCCATGGCGATCACGCCGCTGATCATAATCGCCGCCGACAGGCTGTTGCGCGACCCCGGTTCCGCGCTGGATGGCGTGGATCCGGCAAGCGGGCTGCGTGGGCAGGTTCTGGTGATCGGCTTCGGGCGGTTTGGTCAGATCGCCCTGCAGATGCTGCTGGCGCGGGGAGCGCAGGTGTCGGTGATCGACAACAACCCCGACCGTATCCGAGAGGCTGCGCGCTTTGGCTTCAAGGTCTTTTACGGCGATGGCACGCGATTGGACATTCTGCGCAACTCGGGTGCTGCGCAGGCGCAGGTGGTCCTGATCTGTGTCGATGATCGCCGCGCCGTCAGTAGCATTGTCGATCAGGTACAGCACGAATTTCCGAGTGCGGCAGTGCTGGCACGCAGCTACGATCGGGGCCATTCGATGGAACTGATCCGCGCGGGAGTGGACTTTGAAGTTCGTGAGACAGTGGAATCGGCGCTGCTGATGGGGGCCGAGGGGTTACGCCGCCTTGGCTGGGATGAGGTCACAGTAACCGAGGCACTGGAAGATGTCCGCGGTCGCGATATGCAACGCCTGGCCGAACAGGTGCAGGGCGATATCATGTCTGGGCGGGACAAGATGCTCACCACGCCAGTGCCCGAGCCTTTGACCCCCGCACAACCAGTGCAAAGAAAAGGAGATGCGTTCTAGACGAAGCGATCTTTGTTTGCAGATCCGCGCCTGGCGGGTTGGAAGACATACCCCCGCCTCGACAAGCCCTCATGAACTCTGCAACCGGGATCGGGTGGTTGGGCGAACATCGGCTCTTTGAGTTTCTCCGCCGAAACCGGACCGTCAGCAGTCGGCCCCCGTTGCGACGGAAATCGATTTCCGATCGGTCGGTAACGCCGCTGGTTTCGAACTTCGGCAATGGGGTGGATTCCTGCCCGACCGCTTCTGAGCAGTGGACCTGGGAAAGCTGTCATTCAGGGGGCACACACACATCGACGGTACAGTGCGCCCTCTTCTTGACGAGTGAGACTCTGTGTTAGGCCCGCGCCTAGCGGAGACAAACAAGCCGGCAGATCGTTAGGCAGGAGCGATCGATTGGTGTTATGGCATTTCGTCGGCAGGCACTCCAGGGCTCTGCCGATTGAGGGCACAGATCATACCCTAGCCCCAACCAAAGGAGGACAGCATGTCTTCCACGCATCTTTTCATCACAAGACGGTCAGCTCGCCGATACGCTGCTCACGGAATTCCGGTCACAAGCTTCCGCGGGGAGTTTTGACCACGAGGCTGCTGGAGTGGACCCCGTTTCACCGGACAGTCGGCGGTTGGGTTTAGGCACTGAGGCGCAGGAATTCGCGCGGTGAGTCGCCGTAACCAAGGGGACAGACGGCCGATCAAATGTCTACAGGAAATCCGTGGCTGTCAGCACATAGGAACTTCGGCGACCATGCGAATAGGCCTCGCGCGCCACGCCGTGAATCGACTTGCGCGCGGCATCGAACGCCGTCAGGCAATCTGCTTCCGACGGGGCCGCCCTGCCCGGCCTCGCCAGCGCGCCGGCCTCGACGAAGAACGGCACTTCGAACATGCCGTCATGACCGATGAAGCGAACCGCGTTGCGCGTGTCGTCGAAGCTGCGGCTGCAGTTAGGAAATTCTAGGGTCACTGCGGCGCTCCTCGTCCACATCAATGCCCCTTGCAGATATGAATGAACCTATCGCGAAGCAAGGAAAAACCGAATTTAACTTATACGTCCGATGAAACTCTTAAAGCAACTTCAGAAATCCTGTGTTTTCAACAATGAGACCGACCAATTTTCTCGATCCGATATTTTGGAAATGGACGGAAATATTTTTGGCACTCCTATCTTTCGAGTGCCAAGAGCGCTACATAGACGCAGTGGTCGCCCTATGAGCCGGCCGCGGAAAGAACCCAATGAAATTCCGCCCACTCCACGACCGCGTCGTCATTCGACGCGCGGATAGCGAACTCAAATCCAGGGGCGGCATCATCATTCCCGACACTGCGAAGGAAAAGCCGCAAGAGGGCGAAGTGATCGCCGTCGGTCCCGGGAGCCGGGACGAGAGCGGCAAGTTGGTCTCACTAGAGGTCAGGGCCGGCGACCTCATCCTGTTCGGTAAATGGTCCGGAACCGAGGTGAAGATCGACCGCGAGGATCTCCTGATCATGAAGGAGAGCGACATCATGGGCATCATCGAGGAGACCGAGGCGGCCGGCAAGATGGCCGCCTGAACGGACTCTCCGAGCCTCCACCCGCAAGACCCAACTGGACGAACACCATGCCCGCCAAGGAAATTAAATTCGCCACCGATGCGCGCGACCGCATGCTGCGCGGCGTCGAACTGCTCAACAACGCCGTCAAAGTCACGCTCGGGCCGAAGGGGCGCAACGTCCTCATCGACAAGGCCTACGGCGCGCCGCGCATCACTAAGGACGGTGTCACCGTCGCCAAGGAGATCGAACTTTCCGACAAGTTCGAAAACATGGGCGCGCAGATGGTTCGCGAAGTCGCCTCCAAGACTAACGACATTGCCGGCGACGGCACCACGACTGCGACAGTTCTCGCCGCGTCGATCCTGCGCGAGGGCGCTAAGCTGGTCGCTGCCGGCATGAACCCGATGGATCTGAAGCGCGGCATCGACCTCGGCGTAGTGGCCGTCGTCAAGGAAATCCAGGCGCGCGCCAAGAAGGTCAAGTCCTCGGAAGAGATCGCTCAGGTCGGCACTATCGCGGCAAACGGCGACGTCGCGGTCGGCGAGATGATCGCCAGGGCGATGAAGAAGGTCGGGAACGAAGGCGTCGTCACCGTCGAGGAAGCCAAGACCGCCGAAACCGAACTCGAGGTCGTCGAGGGCATGCAGTTCGACCGCGGCTATCTCTCGCCCTATTTCATCACCAATGCCGAGAAGATGCGCGTGGAATTGGATGATCCCTACATTCTCATCCACGAGAAGAAACTCGACAACCTTCAGGCGATCCTGCCGATCCTCGAAGCGGTGGTGCAGAGCGGCAAGCCGCTGCTCATTATCTCCGAGGACGTCGAAGGCGAGTCGCTGGCCACGCTCGTCGTCAACAAGTTGCGCGGCGGCCTGAAGGTCGCGGCCGTCAAGGCACCCGGCTTTGGCGACCGCCGCAAGGCTATGCTGGAAGACATCGCCGTGCTCACCGCCGGCCAGATGATCTCCGAGGATCTAGGTATCAAGCTGGAGAGTGTCGCCGTCACCATGCTCGGCCGCGCCAAGCGCGTTGTGATCGAGAAGGATACAACCACGATCATCGACGGCGGCGGCGATAAGGCCACCATCGCCTCGCGCGTGCGCCAGATCAAGGCGCAGATCGAGGAGACAACCTCGGACTACGACAAGGAGAAGCTCCAGGAGCGCCTGGCGAAGCTCGCCGGCGGCGTCGCGGTGATCCGTGTGGGCGGCGCGACCGAGACCGAGGTCAAAGAGAAGAAGGACCGCATCGACGACGCACTCAATGCAACTCGCGCGGCGGTCGAGGAGGGCATCGTGCCAGGCGGTGGCGTGGCACTGCTGCGCGCCAGGTCCGCACTTGCAGCCTTGGCGGGCGGCAATGCCGATGTGGATGCAGGCATCTCCATCGTGCTAAGGGCGCTCGAAGCGCCAGTCAGGCAGATCGCCGAGAATGCTGGGGTCGAGGGTTCGGTCGTCGTGGGTAAGCTTACGGACAGCAAGGACCGCAATCAGGGCTTCGACGCGCAGACCGAAACCTATGTCGACATGATTAAGGCCGGCATCGTCGATCCCGCCAAGGTGGTTCGCACCGCCTTGCAGGACGCTGGCTCGATCGCGGCTCTTCTGATCACCGCCGAGGCGATGATCGCCAACATACCGCCTAAGGATGCGCCCGCGGCCGGCAATGGCGGCAGCGGCATGGGCTACTGAGCGGTGCCGAACCCCTCGGCCTTCGCGGCCGCCAACGGACCTTCAACAGCACTCAGCAAGGAGCACGTCAATGGCCATGCAGAACAGCAGCAAGAAATCCATGTCCCAGCGCTGGGACGATTACCAGCCGACGAAATCGACGCTCGTCTGGGCGTGCATCGGCGCGGTCGCCGCCGCGATCATCGTTGGCTTCAGCTGGGGCGGCTGGGTGACCGGAGGCACGTCACGCACGGCGGCGACGACCGCAGGCGATGTCGCGCGCGGCGAACTGGCGTCGGCCATCTGCGTCGAACGCTTCAACGCTGAGCCGGATGCCGAGCCGCGACTTGTCGAGTTCAAGGCGATCACGGACGGCTTCAAGAAGCGCCAGTTTATTGAGGCGGGGGGATGGGCGACAATGCCAGGGCAGACAACCCCCGACCGGCGCGGCGCAGAAGGATGTTCGACCGCTCTTGCCGCGTAAGACTGGCGCGACCTGAAACGGCAGTCGCCGGGACGAATTTCCCGGCGAGCCTCACTTCCAACCTTCAAGGAAGACCGATGATTACCTTCACGAAGAAGGCCGACACCCCGCCGAGGCCCAAGGACGACGAGGAGAACCGGTTCGAGCAGATCCGCAAAACGGCACGGGAACGGCATCAGAAGTCCGACACCGACGGTGCCCGCCGCCGCGACAGGCAGACAGCCGAAGACAACCGATTGATCTGATTGGCACGCGCTCTTTCCGCAACGCAAGGTGAATGCGGCCGCCATCTGTCGCGTCGGACGGTTGGCTTTCCTACCTGTCGCGAAACAGCGTCAAACGGATTGACTAGGTGACCGACTCATAACTCCGCAACCATATGCGGATTGATGCGAGTTGGACCGAAGCGAGGAAGTTGTCGTCGCGCTTGTCGTATCGGGTGGCGATGGCGCGGAAGTGTTTGAGTTTGTTGAAGAACCGTTCGACCGCGTTGCGCTGGCGGTAGACCCATGCGCTGAACGGGAAGGTTTTGACGCGGTTTGGCATGGATCGGATGTTGGCCCATGCGCCGCGTTCGGCCATTGCTGCGCGAAGCGCGTCGCCGTCATAGGCGCGGTCGGCAAGAAGGATGTGCCCGGCCTCCAGCGTTTCGAACATGTCGGCGGCCGAGCGGCCGTCGTGAGCCTGGCCCTCGGTCAGTTTCAGCCGGATCGGACGTCCTTCGGCATCGACCAGCGCATGGATCTTAGTGGTCAAGCCGCCGCGCGAGCGACCCATGCAACGGGATCGCTCGTCTTTTTTTGGCCGTTGGCGGCGTGCTGGTGGACGCGGATCGAAGACGAGTCGATCATCTGCACGTCGCCGTCGTAAGCGGCTGATACGGCTTCAAGAATACCCAGTGGCCGGCTCGGCGCCACCGGTTGAACCGGTTGACGCAGGTCGTGTAGGGACCGTAGCGCGCCGGAATGTCAGCCCAAGGCGCTCCCGTGCGCAGCCGCCAGAAGATGCCGTTCAGAACCTTGCGGTCATCGGCGCGCGGCACACCGCGCACCTTCGTCGGAAGCAGCGGCTGGATCACCGACCACTCGAAATCCGTCAGATCGAAACGCGCCATAAACACCTCCTGTCGATTGCAGGAAGGGAATCACACCGCAGAGCCCTTGGGAATCTCGTTTATGGGTATGTCACCTAGTCTTCCATCACGAGCAGATCGCCTGGCGCGAAGCTCACGGTCACGAGGTCGCCCGGCTCGGGCGGCGGGGCGGAGGGGCTGTTGAAGGTGTCGAGCGAGACAGTGCCGGTGCCGACTGCCACGCGCACGCGGATCACCGAGCCGAGGAACGACACGTCGCGAATCGTGCCGGACAGATGCGCGCCGCGCGCCTCGTCGCGGCCGAGCGTCACGGATTCAGGGCGCAGTGCCAGCGTGATCGCGTCGCCCGCCTGCCGGTCGGCAAGGCGATAGCCCAGCGAAACGGTGCCGTCGCCGATCGAAACGGTGCCCGCTGCCGGGTCGACCACACGGCCTTCGAGCGTGCTGAGCGTACCGACGAACGACGCGACGAAGCGCGTCGTCGGCCGGTTGTAGATCTCGAACGGCGTGCCGACCTGGTCGGCGCGGCCCTCGTTCATGACCACGATGCGGTCCGACATGGAGAGCGCTTCTTCCTGGTCGTGCGTGACGTAGATCGTCGTGATGCCGAGTTTTTTCTGGATGGCGCGGATTTCCTCGCGCAGCGACACGCGGATCTTGGCGTCGAGCGCGGAGAGCGGCTCGTCGAGGAGCAGCACCTGCGGGCGCACGGCGAGCGCGCGGGCGAGCGCTACGCGCTGCTGCTGACCGCCGGAAAGCTGGAACGGAAAGCGCTCGGCCAGGTGCGGCAGCTTGATGATCTCGAGCATTTCCGCCACGCGCGCATCGATCTCGGCCTTCGGCCGCCCGGCGACCTTCAACCCGAAGCCCACATTTTGCGCGACGGTCATGTTGGGAAACAGCGCATAGGCCTGGAACACCATGCCGATATTGCGCTGGTTGGGCTTGAGGTTCACCACGTCGCGCCCGTCGATGCGGATTACGCCCGATGTCGGCTGCTCGAAGCCGGCGACCATGCGCAGCGTCGTCGTCTTGCCGCAGCCGGAGGGGCCGAGGAACGAGACGAACTCGCCTTTCTCGACGGCAAGGTCGAAATCCTTGACGACGCGGGTGCCGCCAAAATCCTTTTGAAGGTTGGCGATTTCGAGAAAGCTCATCGGCGGGCCATCGTGTGTTTCTGGAAGCGGGTGACAAGCTGGATCAGGCCCATGCATGCCCAGGTGATCGCGAACGCGATGACCGCGAGGGCGGCGGGCTCGTAGGCGCGGTTGGCGCCGATGAGCTGGAGATAGGGGCCGAAGGCGGGTCGGTTCAAAAGTGCGGCGAGCACGAATTCGCCGATCACGATGGCGAAGGTCAGGAACGCGCCGGACAGGACGGCGATGAGGACATTCGGCAGGATCACGCGCCACATGATCGTCAGCCATCCGGCGCCCAGACTCTCGGCCGCCTCGGTCAGCGTGCGCACGTCGATGGCGCGAAGGCCCGTATCGACCGCGCGGTACATGTAGGGCAGCGACAGCGTCATGTAGCCGAACATCAAGAGCAGGTTCGTGCCCGCCGCGGTGCCCGTCAGCGGCAGCCAGGACGAGGTGTTGTAGAGGCGGATATAGCCGAACACGATGACGATCGGCGGTATCACGAGCGGCAGGAGCGTGACGAATTCGATGAAGGGCCGCCAGTGCGGCAGCTTCAGGCGTATCCAGTAGGCGGTCGGCACGATCAGCACCACGCCGGCGATGATCGTCGCCACCGCCATCATCACCGAATAGCCGAACGTCGCCTGAAAGCGCGGATCGGCGAGCACCGCCCAATAGGCGTCGAGCGAATATTCGCCGCGCCGCATCTTCAGCGAGAATTCGACGGTGCCGATCAGCGGCAGGGCGAAATAGGCGATGCCGAGAATGAGAAAGAGCCAGGACCAGAAGCGGTTCGCCTTCATTTGATCCACCGCTCCGCGCGGCTGCGCAGCCAGATATAGACGAAGTTGGCGATGCCGGTGATGACGATCATGCCGAAGGCGAGCGCGTAGCCAAGATGCGGATCCTGCAGCACGTCGCCGCGGATTTGCGCAAAGAGCAGGATCGGCACGATCGAGAGCGACGAGCCGGTGAGCGCATAGGCTGTGGCGACGGCGCCAAAGGCGTTGGCGAAGAGCAGCGCGAAGGTGCCGAGCAGCGTCGGCCAAAGGATCGGCAGCGCCACCATGCGCCAATACTGGAAGCGCGAGGCGCCGAGGATAGCGGCCGCTTCGCCCCATTCGCGCTTCAGCCCGTCGAGTGCCGGCGTCACGATCAGGATCATCAGCGGGATCTGGAAGAAGAGATAGGTGAGCGTGAGGCCCGAAAAGGACAGGATGTTGAAGCCCATGCCGTAAATGTTGATGCCGAACCAATCGCGCAGGATGAGCGTCACGAGGCCGAGCCGGCCGAAGGTCGCCAGAAACGCAAAGGCGAGCGGGACACCGGCGAAATTGGAGGCGACGCCGGAGAAGGTCACGAGCGGCGAGCGTATCCACGACGGCAGCCCGCCGATCGTGATGGCCACCGCCATCAGGAAGCCGATCAGGCAGCCGAGAAAGGCCGAGGCGAAGGAGATGCGGATCGAGATCCAGTAGGCCGACATGATCGACGGCTGGAAGAGGTTCGCGATGTTGTCGAGCGTGAACTCACCCGCCGGATTGCGGAACGCGCCGGTGATGATCTGCAGCGTCGGCAGGATCAGGAACAGGAGCGCGAAGGCGAGGAACGGCACGACGCCGAGCCACGCCAGCGACAGCGAGCGCCGGGCGGGTTGGGGGGCGGGAACGTGGGGGATGTCGGTCATGAGGAACTCATCTGGCGAACCGCAATGAGAAAACAGGCAAGGGTTTGAAGCGCTTTCGTTTAGTCGCAACCCCCTCTGGCCTGCCGGCCATCTCCCCCTCAAGGAGGGAGATCACGCGCGCCGCCGACACCGCCGGCACCCTGGCCGTTTGATCTGGGTGACGACGAGACTGATCTCCCCCCTTGAGGGGGAGATGGCCGGCAGGCCAGAGGGGGGTGCCTAGCGGTGCGTTCGCCATGAGAGAGTATGCACCCGGCCGAAGGGCCGGCCGGGTGCAGGTCACATCACTACTGAACGTTCGCGCCGACGGTGGAATCCCACCCGGACGTGATCACGTTCTTGGCCGCTTCCTGCTCTTCGAGAGTAGGGAAATAGGCCTTCTCGTAGGATTCAGCCGGCGGCAGGGCGTCGAGCAGTTCCTGCGGGATGACGCCGCGTTCGACCATGTCGTTGAAGCGGATCGGGTGGCAGTAGCCCTTCAGCCAGCCGAGTTGGCCTTCGTCGGAATAAAGATATTCCATCCAAAGCTTGGCGGCGTTCGGGTGCGGCGCATAGGCGCTGATCGCCTGCACGTAGACGCCGGCGAGGACGCCGGTCGCCGGCACGACGACTTCCACCGGCGGGTTGCCGTTGAGCGCGTCGCGGCCCGAAAGGGCGTTGTAGTCCCACCAGATGACGATCGGCGTCGCGCCCTGCGCGAGCGTGCCCGACTTGCCGATGGTGGGCACGAAATTGCCCTTTTCGTTGAGCTGCTTGAAGAAGTCGAGGCCGGCCGTGCCGGAGGCTTCGCCCGCATCGGCGCCGGTCGCCATGCCGGCGGCCTGCACGCCCAGGATCGCCTGGTTCGACGCGCGCGGGTCGCCCGCGAGCGCGATGGAGTTGGCGTATTCGTCCTTGAGGAGGTCCGCCCAGTCGGCCGGCACGTTCTCGACGATGTCGGTGTTCACCGCGAACGAAAGCACGCCGTAATAGTCGCCATACCAGTGGCCGTCGGCATCCTTGACGTTTTCGGGGATCGAATCCCAGGTCGAGACCTTGTAGGGCATCAGAAGCCCTTCTTCCTGCGCCTGTGGGCCGAACGCGAAGCCGACGTCGAGCACGTCGGGGGCCTGCGGGCCCTTGTTGTCCTTGTTGGCGCGCACGGCTTCGAGTTCGTCGGCCGAGCCCGCATCCGGGTTCAGTTCGTTGACCGTGATCTCCGGATATTTCGCCTTGAAGCCGGCGATCACCTCGCCATAGCCGCACCAGTCATGCGGCAGGGCGATGGTCGTCAGCATGCCTTCTTCCTTGGCCGCGGCCTCCAGCTCGGCGAGATCCTGCGCCGATGAGATCGACGTCGTCACCATCAGCCCGGCGGCGATGGCCGACAGGATGTGCCCCAATTTCGTCATACCCGTTCTCCCTGAGAAAAGACGCCTTCTTGACGCCTGCGATGCGGCTACTGCCGTTGCGTGACAGTGACATGACGAAACGTGCAATCTCGCCCGCGGCATTTCAGACTTAACTACTTTTCCGCAAGGGCAGCAATCGGTTAAGTTAACCGGCTACCGGAATTTCGCGCGGCAGCGCGCGGGGAAACGGAACGACCGTCGCGCCCGTTTGCTGGCGCGCGAGGCGGGGGCGTCGAAATCGCCGATCGGTCACCTGTGGACCCTCCGCCAGCATCAAGCCGACGAGGATCATGCGCGTCGCGTCCTCGGCCGCGCGCACCAGGAACTTGTCGGCCTTCTCGATCGCCTCGTCGAGCGAGCAGGGGCGCTTGACGATGGAGGCGAAGGCGTCGATGCCGTGGGCGAAATTCGAGGCCGCGCCCTTGCCGATCGTGCCGGCGAGCGCGATGACCGGCAGGCCGCGCAGCTTGGCCCGGCGCGCAACTTCCACCGGCACCTTGCCGTAGGGCGTCTGTCCGTCGAGGCTGCCTTCGGCGGTGATGACGAGATCGGCTTCGTCGATCAGCGCGTCGAGGTCGAGATACTGCATCACGAGGTCGTAGCGCGGGTGGAGCACGCCGCCGAGAAGACCCATGACCGCTGCGCCGATCCCGCCCGAAGCACCTGCGCCGGGCGCGTCCGCGACGCGCACGCCGGTAGTGGTCTCGATCAGCGCGGCATAGGTTTCCATCGCGCCTGACAGAAGGTCGACTTGCGCGGGCGTCGCGCCTTTTTGCGGGCCGAATACGCGGGCGACGCCCTTCGGTCCGGTCAGGAGGTTGTGCCAGTTGACGGCAGCATCGATGCGCACGCGGGCGAGACGCGGATCGCGGCCGCCAACGTCGATATGCGCCAGTTCGGCAAGTCCGCCGCCGCCCGGCAGCACGCGATTGCCGTCGCCGTCGAGAAAGCGCACGCCGAGTGCTTCGGCCATGCCCGCCCCGCCATCGTTGACGCCGCTGTCGCCGCAGCCCAGCAGGATGCGCGTCGCGCCATGATCGAGCGCGGCGCGGACGAGTTCGCCGACGCCGTAGCTCGTGGTGCGCGTCGGGTCGCGCCGGTCGCGCGGCACGTGGCGCAGGCCGGCGGCTGCTGCCATCTCGACGACCGCTGTCGGCCGGTCCTGCCCGCCCATCATCCCGAAGAACGCATCGACCGGCTCGCCGACCGGTCCGGTCACGCGGACGGGATGAACCGTGCCGCCGGTCGCCTCGACCAGTGCCCGCGTGAAACCTTCGCCACCATCGGCCATCGGTGCCTTGAGAATGCGGGCGGAGGGCAGGGCGCGCTTGACGCCGGCTTCGATGCGGGCGGCCACGGTCTTGGCCGAAAGGCTTTCCTTGAAGCCGGAGGGAGCGATCAGAATGGTCATCGACATGGGAATTCTCGCCTTGGGAATGTCTGTTCGAGGCGATGACGTTCGACGCCTGCGTCTATTCCCTTCGCCGGCGAAAAAGATCAGCCACCCAGTCCCTGTAGCGGCCAGACGACCAGCGCGAAGAACAGGAGTGCCGCCACGAAGACCGGTAGCAGCCATGCCGCCAGTTTCAGCAGGTCGCCCTGGTCGAATGGCTGCCCTTCCGCCTGGCCGAACAGCATGACCGGCTTGGCCGACACCATCAGCGTCTGGCAAAAGCCGCTCGCGATCGTCACGACGAAGATCAGTGTCGTCGGATCGGTGCCGAAGCGTGAGAGCGGCAGGGCAAGCGCGGGGATGAGCACGGCGGCGCGCGCGGTGCGCGAAATAATGACGAGATGGGCGAGCGCGGCGACGATCACCGCGATCGCGATCGTCAGCGCCGGGCTTAGCGCCGTATCGAGCGAGCCGACCAGCCGGTCGACAAGAAAGGCCGCCGCGCCGGTCTCGAGCAGCGCTTCGCCGACGACGAGCGTCGCCGCGAGGAAGAAGAGCAGGTTCCAGTCGACGTCCTTCAACGCGTCCTTGAACGCGATCCCCGAGACCGCCTTCGAGGCGGCGAGCAGGGCAGCGGCGAGCGCGATCAGCGCGAGATCGATGCCGTGCCAACCGCCTGTCGCCCAAAGCGCAACCGTTCCGACGATGATCGCCGTCAGGCGGCGGTCACCGGCTTTGGGTCCGCCCGATGTCGCAATCGCACGCGCCAGCGGCGCCTTGTCGGCGCCGGTCAGGAACAGGCGCTGGATCGCGAAATTCGCCGCAAGGCTCATCGCCAGCGAGAATGGCGCACCGAGCAACGCCCAGTCGAGATAGGAAATCTCAGGACCGTCGATCTCGTCGATGAAGCCGAGCGCGATCAGATGCGCCCCCGCTCCCGTCAGCGACGCGCCGGCCGAAAGCAGGATGACGCTCGGAAACAGAAGCGCCAGCGCCTTGGTGACGCCGGGCCGTCCGATCGCCGCCGAAAGCGCGGCGAAGACCGGCAGCAGGATCGCGGCGCGCGCTGAGGTCGAGGGAATGAAGAAGGCGGTGACGAAGATGATCAGCGTCGCCGCCATGAAGATCGCAGGCACCGAGCGGAACAGGGCGATCGCGCGCATGGCGTGGCGCTCGGCGAGACCGGTCTGCCTGATGACGGCGGCAAGGATGAAGGCCGCGATCAGGAGCCAGATGATCTCGTTGTCGAACGTGTCGAAGAGGTCGTCCTGGTCGGCCGCGCCGGTCGCCGCGAGCGCCAGGAAGGCGATGATGGCGACCGGTGTTTCGGGCAGCTTCAGGATCAGCCAGCCGGCCATCATGGCGATGAAGATCGCAAGCGTCGCGCGGCCCTGGAAGGCGAGGTCGGCGAGGAAAAATGCGATCGCAAGCCAGGCAAGGCCGACGCTCGCCGCAGCGACGAGCCATTGCCGCAGGCCGGCGGCAAGGATCGGTCGGGTCAGGGGCAAAATGGCTGCGGGCATTGCTGTCGTCCGTTTTCTGTTGGTCGACGAACGTCCGCACCGGCGTTCTATTCCATCAGCCGGTGAAATCAGCCGGCCTGGAATAAACCGGCCGACGTCCCGTTTGCCGCTCGTGACCGGCCAGTCCGCAAGGCTCCGCCGGCCTCGTTCACGAAACAGGAGGTCAAGATGAAAGACGTTTCCAATAACCTGAATTCGCAAGCCGAACCGGTATCGCTCGGCCGTCGCCGCGCACTCGGCCGGATCGGCCTGCTCGCTGCCGCCGCCTACAGCGCGCCGGCTCTTCTGCAGCTCAGCCAGGCGCATGCGTCCGGCGCCGGTTCCGGCGGTGGCGCAGGCTCCGGCGGTGGCGGCGGCGGTGGCGGTTCGGGCGGTGGCGCCGGTTCCGGTGGTGGTGGCGGTGGTTCGGGCGGCGGTGCCGGCTCGGGTGGTGT
>NZ_JBQVMV010000024.1:0-33562 GCF_052435475.1 Aliihoeflea sp. | reverse complement strand
GCGACGACAACTTCCTCGCTTCGGTCCAACTCGCATCAATCCGCATATGGTTGCGGAGTTATGAGTCGGTCACCTAGACTTGTATCGAAATCAGCAAATCATTGGCCGTCAGTCGGCGAAGGAAAGCTGGACTTTCGTGAAGCGTGCGCGGTCAGCGGCCATCCCAAAGGCCGTCGCGGCGTCGTCGAGATCGTGCGTTGCGGAGATGATCGGGCGCACGTCGATCCGGCGCGAGGCTATCAGGCCGACGGCCTGCGCGTATTCGCCGACGAAGCGATGCGTTCCGACAAATGCGATTTCCTTGCCGACGAGCAGGTTGAGCGGCACTGCGACGTCGCCCGCGACTCCGACTTCGACCAGCGTGCCCTGCGGGCGGGTGGCGGCGATGGCGGAGCGGATGGCCGGGCCGGCGGCCGAACATTCGAATACGACGTCGAACGTGCCCTTGCCCGCGCCATAGGCGTCGAGGCGCTCGCCTTCCGTCCCGACATTGATGGTTTCGTCGGCGCCCACGCGACGCGCGGTTTCGAGCGCCATATCCTGCAGGTCGGTAACGACGATGTGGCCCGCGCCCGCATGGCACAGCGCCGCCACGACCAACGCGCCGATGGGACCGGCTCCGGTGACGAGCACCGACTTGCCGGCGAGGTTGCCCGCCGACATGCCGGCACGGTTCAGAGCATGGAGGCAGACCGCGAGCGGTTCGGCGCAGGCCGCCTCGCCCAGCGAGATTTCGGGATTGTCGATCCGCACGCACTGCAAGGCATCGACCACCATCAGGTCGCGGAAACCGCCCTGCTCGTGCGGATAGCGCAGCGCCGAGCCGAAGAAGCGCATGGTCAGGCAATGCTGTTGCAGGCCTTCGCGGCAATAGCGGCACTGGTTGCACGGGCGGCTGGGATTGACCGCCACGCGGTCGCCGACATGCAGCTCTTCGACATCCGGCCCCGTCGCGCGAACCGTTCCGGCGACCTCGTGACCGAGGATGATCGGCTCCTTGACGCGGATCGGACCGAAGCCGCCATCCTGGTAATAGTGAAGGTCGGAGCCGCAGATGCCGCCCGCCCCCATCGCGATCAGAACCTCGCCGGGACCGGGCTCGCGGACGTCGATCTCCTCGATCCGCAGATCGCCCTTGGCATGGAGACGGCAGATTCGTGTCTTCATCGCATACGATCCTGAAATCAGCGCGCCATCAGCGTCGTCGGCAGCCATGTCGCCAGCGGCGGAATGAACGAGACGAGCATCAGAACGACGATGTTGGCGAGCAGGAAGGGCATGATCGCCTTGACCACCGGAAGAAGCGGCAGGCGGGCGATGTTCGCGCAGATGAACAGGCACACGCCCACCGGCGGCGTCGTCAACCCGAGCATCAGGTTGAGCACGGCGAAGGTCGCAAAATGCAAGGGATCGATGCCGACCGCGGTCGCGAGCGTCAAGAGCGGCACGAACAAGATGATCAGCGCCGCGATGGTCTCCATGAACATGCCCACGAACAGGAGAAGCACGTTGATCAGGATGATGATGAGATATTTGTTGTCGGTGATCGACAGCACCGCGGACACGATCATCTGCGGGATGCGCTCGGCCGACAGGATCGAGCCGAACACGTTGGCGAAGCCGACGAGCGCGAGGATGCCGGCCGAGGAAACGGCGCTGTCGATCAGGATCTTCGGAACTCGCTTGATCGGCAGTTCGCGGTAGATGAACGCACCGACGACGAACGCGTAGATCGCCGCGACGATCGCCGTCTCCGTCGGCGTCGCGATGCCGGTCATCAGGCCGCCAACGATCAGCGCCGTCATGGCGAGCGCCCAGAAGGCACCGAAGAAGGAGAGGCCGAGTTCGCGAAGGCCCTTCCATTCCTGCCGCGGAAAGTTACGGCGCACGGAGATGATGTAGCAGGTGATCATCATGCCGACGCCGAGCAGGATGCCCGGGATGGCGCCGGCCAGGAACATCTGCCCAACCGAGATGCCCGATAGGGCGCCGACGATGATCATCGGCACGCTTGGCGGGATCATCGGTCCGACGGTCGAGGAGGCGGCGGTGATGGCGGCGGAAAAATCGGCCGGATAGCCCGATTTCTTCATGCCCGGGATCAGCACCGAGCCGAGCGAGGCCGCATCGGCGACGGCGGTTCCCGAAATGCCGCCAAACAGCATCGAGCCCGCCACGTTCGTCATGCCGAGCCCGCCGCGCATCCAGCCGACCATCGCATTGGCAAAGCGGATGATGCGCTCGGTGATGCCGCCGCCATTCATCAGGTTGCCGGCAAGGATGAAGCCGGGGATGCAAAGCAGGACGAACACATCGATGCCGGCATACATGCGCTGCGGGATGACGACGAGCGGCAGGCCGGCGGCGACGATGTAGGCCAGAGACGATAGGCCGAGGCAGACGGCCACCGGCACGCCCAGCGCGAGCGTTATCAGAAACGTTCCAAACAGCCAGAACAGATCCACGCTATTCCTCCTCGGCGAACTGGGTGCGCCCGTCATCGACACCGGCGAGCATGCCGATGACCCGCAGGAGCGCGAAGACGAACAGGGTGACGGCAAGGACGAGAACGCTGGCGTGGACGAGGTCCATCGACCAGCGCAGGCTGGGCGACGTCTGCATCGCGCCGATGGTGGTGAAGCGCCAGGCGGGCGCGATCATCAGCAAGGCGAGACCGGCCGTCGCGATGGCGGAAACGAAGCGCATCCACCAGGCTTTGCGTTCCGAGACGGCTTCCTGAAGGATGTCCACATTGACGAGATCGCCGCTGCGATATGAAAGCCCGACGCCGAACGCCGCAAGATAGAGCAGCGCGAAACGCGACAACTCTTCCGTCCAGATCGGCGAACTGGCCGAAAAGGTGCGGGTGAAGACCTGGATCGCGACGGTGACGATCAGGATCGCGAAGACCGACCCGAGCGCGATGCGGCACACAAGGCTCAATCCGGCGATGGAGGTACTGACGGCTCTCATGGGCGATCGCCTCGTTTCGGTGACAGGGCGCGGCCCGCGAGGAGCCGCGCCCGTTTCGTTGCGCAATTAGCGGCTGAACAGATCTTCGACGATCGGACGAATGCTCTCGTCGACCGAGTTGATGACCGGCTCGCGTGCCGCCTCGGCGAAGGCGTCGGTGTCGACGTCGACGAAATTCATGCCCTTTTCCTCGAGGTCGTCGCGGATCGCCTGCTCATCTGCCAGGAACTGCTCCCGCTCGAACTCCTGCGCGGCGGCTGCGGCCGTCATGACATGGCCCTGATCCTCTTCCGAAAGCTGGCTCCACACCTGCTCGGAAATCGTCAGGTAGATCCACGAGCGGACGTGCTCGGTCAGGTTGACGTGGCTCTGCACTTCATTGAACGAAGCGGACTGGATCAGCGCCAGCGGGTTTTCCTGGCCCTCGATGGTGCCGTTCTGCAGCGAGGTGAACACCTCGGAGAAAGCCATCGGCGTCGGCGCGGCGCCGAGCGCGGACCAGGTGTCGACGAAGAGCGGCACGTTCGGCACGCGCATGCGGAAGCCGTTGAGGTCGGACGGCGTCTTGATCTCGCGGTTCGAGGTCAGGTTGCGCGGACCACGTGCGAAATAGGCGATCGGACGCACCTGGGCACGCTCGATGACCTGCGCCTCGATCTGGTCGCCGATCTCGCCGCTGGCGACTTCGTCCATCTGTTCGAGAGACGTGTAGGCATAGGGCACGGCTAGAAGTGCGGCCATCGGCGCCCAGTTTTGGAGGCTTTCGCCGGTGATGGTCATCTCGACGGTGCCGAGCTGCATGCCGTTGATGAGGTCCATCTCGCGGCCGAGCGAATCGTTCGGGAACACCTCGACGGCGATGCGGCCGTCGGTCAGCGCCGACAATTCCTCGCCGAACTTGACGGACGCCTTGTGCCAGGAGTTCTGCTCGTTGGCGAGATGGCCGAGCTTGAGCGTCAGTTCCTGCGCCAGCGCGCCGGACGTGGCGAGTGCGGCCAGCGCAAGGCCGGCGGCAAGCGATTTCATGGTCGTCTTCAAGGTCATGTCGATCCTCCCTTTGGATTGTTGGATGTTCGCTGTTCGCTCATCGCACCGCGCCGAAGAGGTCGGGCCGCGCCCGCGCCACTTCGGGCAGCGATTTCAGGATTTCGCGCAGATGCGCGCGCATCGCCGCATCGGCGCTGGCCACGTCGCGGGCGGTGACGGCGGCGACGATGGCTTCGTGCTGCTCGATCAGGAGGCGCACATGCAGTTTCTCGACGCTGAGATACCGCACGCGGTCCATCTGCGCCTTCACTTCCTCGACGACGCGCCACGCATAGGATTTGCCGGCCATGTCGGCGAGCGTCCGGTGGAAATGCTCGTCGAGCTTCACGAAGGCGTCGGAATCGTCTTCGGCGACGTTTTTCTGCGCCGCGATCTGGCGCTTCAGTTCCGTCTCGATCGCCGCATCGCAGCGTTCGGCGACGAGCTTGACGACGTCGGCCTCGATCGCCTCGCGCACGAAGCGCGCGTCCATCACCGCCTCCGTCGAGATCCGCGTGATCATCGTGCCGCGCTGGGGACGAATCTGCACGAGCCCCGCCTCGGCAAGCTTGATGAAGGCTTCGCGCACCGGCTGACGCGACACGTCATAGGCCCGCGCGATCTCGGTCTCGGAAATGAATTCGCCCGGCAGGAGCTCGGTGCGCACGATACGCTCGCGCAGACGCCGGTAGAGCTGCGGCGCGATGGCGGCTGCTCCGTCGATATCCGATGCGCGTGGCGGTGGTGCGTCCGTCAAAATTCACATCCTCCCTTGCCAAAAGTATCCTCCATACTTCCATACTAGTCAACTCTCGTGTTAATGATTTGGCAATGCGCCGCGATCGGCGCCATTTCCGACGGGAGCGAGGACAGACGATGCGACAGACCTGGCGGTGGTTCGGACCCCGCGATCTCACTTCCGTCGACGACATGCGCCAGGCAGGCGTTGAAGGTGTCGTCAGCGCCCTCCACCATGTCGCGACCGGCGCAGTCTGGACCCCCGGGGAAATCCGCCGCCGTCAGGACGCGATCGGCCGGATGAAGGACGGCCGTCCATCCGGCCTGGCCTGGGAGGTGATTGAAAGCCTGCCCGTTTCGGAAGACATCAAGAAGCAGAAGGGCGACTGGCGCGGCCACATCGCCAACTACAAGCAGAGCCTCGCCAACCTGGCCGAAAGCGGTTTGGAAACGATCTGCTACAATTTCATGCCGGTTCTCGACTGGACGCGCACGGACCTCGCCTATCGGGTCGATCATGGCGGCACGTGCATGCGCTTCGACCTGATCGACTTCGCCGCTTTCGACATCCATATCCTCAAGCGCTCCGGCGCTGCCGAAAGCTTTGGGCGCGAGGTCGCTGACGCGGCCGGCGAACGCTTTGCGACGATGAGCGAGGCGCGCAAGGTGGAACTGGCGTCCAACGTGACTGCGGGCCTGCCCGGTTCGACCGAGAGCATGTCGACACAGGACGTGCTGCGCCATATCGGCGAATACGACGCCGTCGACGCGGCGCGCCTGCGCGCCAACTTCGTCGCCTTCCTGGAAGAGGTGACGCCGGTCGCCGAAAAGCTCGGCATGCGGCTATGCTGCCATCCGGACGATCCGCCCTTCCCGCTGCTCGGCCTGCCGCGCATCATGTCCACCGCCGATGATTACAGGCACGTTCTGGGCGCGGTCGATTCACCTGCAAACGGCATGACATTGTGTTCCGGCTCGCTGGGCGCCCGTTCCGACAACGATCTGCCGGCGATCATGCGTGAATTCGCACCGCGCGTGCATTTCCTGCACCTGCGCAACGTCACGCTCGAGACGCCCGGCACGCCCTCCTCGTTCCACGAGGCGGAGCATCTGGGCGGCAATACGGACATGGTCGCGCTGATCGCCGAGATCGTGAAGGAAGAGGCACGCCGCAAGGCCGAAGGCCGCGCCGACCACCAGATTCCGATGCGCCCCGATCACGGCCAGGACATCATCGACGATCTGGGCCGCAAGGGGCAGCCCGGCTACCCGACTATCGGGCGGCTGAAGGGACTTGCCGAATTGCGCGGCATCATGACCGCCTTGACGCACCCCGCGGTGCAGCTTCGCCCATGAGCGCGCGGCTTTCGGCCTCCGCAAAGCCCAGCGCGGGCGTGGCCCTGCCGGGCTATGTGCCCGAGAACCACGGCTGCGGGATCGTCCATATCGGCGTCGGCGCATTCCACAAGGCGCATCAGGCAGTCTACACCGACACGGCGCTGGCGCTCGCCGGCGGCGATTGGCGCATCACCGGCGTCAGCCTGCGCAGTGCCGAAATCGCCGCCGCGCTCAACCCGCAGGACGGGCGCTACGTGCTCCTGACGCGCAGCGCGGATGGCGATCGGGCGCGTCTGATCGGCAGCATCGCAAATGTGCTGGTCGCACCCGAGGCGCCCGACGCAGTCGTCGCGGCCATCGCCCATGCCGCAACGCGCATCGTCACGCTGACCGTCACCGAAAAGGCCTATGGCATCGATCGGACGACAGGCGGGCTCGATCTTCGCCACGATGCCATCGCGCACGATCTCACCACGCCTGACGCGCCGCGCGGCGTCATCGGCTTTCTCGCCGCCGGCTTCGCGCGCCGCCGCGAAACCGGTGCCGGACCTTTGACGATCCTTTGCTGCGACAACCTGCCGGAAAACGGCCGCATCCTGTGCCGTCTCGTCGACGCGTTCACGCGCCAGATCGATCCGGCGCTTGCCGACTGGATCGGCCAGAATGTCCGTTTCCCGTCTTCGATGGTCGACAGGATCACGCCGGCGGCGACCGACCGGACTTTTGCCGACGCCGAACGCATCGGCGGATTGCGCGACGAAGCCGCGGTCGAGACCGAACCTTTCTCGCAATGGATCATCGAGGATGATTTCGCTGCCGGCCGGCCGGCCTGGGACGAAGCGGGCGCGCTCTTCGTCGCGTCGGTTTCCGCCTATGAAAAGATGAAGCTGCGCATGCTCAACGGCGCGCATTCGCTGATCGCCTATGCCGGCTTCCTGGCCGGCTACGAGACGGTCGCGGATGCGATGCGCGACGCCGGTCTCAAGCGCCTCGTCGAGCACCAGATGAAGGCCGCGGCAGCCACCTTGCCGCCCGTCCCCGGCATCGATCTCGAAACCTATCGCGCCGAACTCCTCACCCGCTTCTCCAACCCCGCCATCCGGCACCTGACCTACCAGATCGCGATGGATGGAACCGAAAAGCTGCCCCAGCGCATCGGGGCGCCGCTTACCGAAGCCATCCATGGGTACGCCGATCGGGAACCCTTCGCCTTCGCGCTCGCCGCCTGGATGCGCTATTGCATGGCCGTGGACGAAACCAGCCAAGTGTACGCGCTCCGCGACCCCCGCGAGCCGGTGATCGCACAAGCGGTGGAGGATGCCGGACGCGCGCCGGAGCGGCTTTACACCAAGTTGATCGCGATACCCGGACTGTTTCCCGCCGCGATCGTCGGCGATGCTGCGCTGCGCGATTTGGTCGTCGCACGGCTTTCGACCATGCTCGAACACGGAATGGCCAGGGCGATCGAAACTGCCGCGCCCAGTCCCGCGTGAAGGAGAACCGGCAGATGTCCAAGAGCTTTCTTTCCATCGGCGAGGCGATGATCGAAATGTCGGCCGGCTCGGATGGGCAATGGCGCATGGGCTTTGCCGGCGACACGCTGAACACCGCCTGGTACATGCGCGCGCTTCTCGGTCCGGCCTGGACGGTCGGCTATGTCAGCAAGCTGGGCGTCGACCGCTATTCCAGCGCCATGCGCGCCTTCATCGCCGACAGCGGCATCGATACGAGCCATATCGGGACGGTCAAGGATCGCCGACCCGGCCTCTACTTCATCCATCAGGAAGATGGCGACCGGCATTTCACCTACTGGCGCGACATGGCGGCGGCGAAGCTTCTGGCCGATGACCGCGCCGCGCTCGACACGGCGCTTTCGATCGCCGGCACGATCTATTTTTCCGGCATCACGCTGGCGATTCTGCCCCCCGCCCATCGCGTCACGCTGCTCGACGCCCTGCAAGGCGCCCGCGCCAAGGGCGCGAAGATCGTCTTCGATCCCAACATCCGCCCGCGGCTCTGGTCCGGCCCTGCCGAGATGCGGGACGCACTGACGGCGGTGGCCGGCGTCTGCGACATTGTCCTGCCGACCTTCGGCGACGAGCAAACCCTGTTCGGCGATATCGACCCGGCGGCCACAGCGGATCGGTATCTCGCGCACGGCGTTGCCGAGGTCGTCGTCAAGAACGGCGACGAGCCCGCACTGGCCAGATGGCGCGACGGCGAAGTCGAGATATCGGCACGCCCAGTGGCGATCGTGGTCGACGCGACCGGAGCCGGCGACAGCTTCAATGCGGGCTACCTCGCCGCGCGGCTCGAAGGCCGCGATCATGGCGAAGCCCTGACGCAAGCACACCGCATCGCCGCGATCTGCCTTGGCCACCACGGAGCGCTCGCTCCACGCGACGCGCTTTAGGGCGTCCGGCACGCCAGCCGATGCTTGCCGAAGATGCGCCCTTCGACAAGCGGTCTCGCCTCTCCCGAGTTGGTCAGAAGTCCGCGACGCGCCCCTTCACCAGCCGCAACTTGAACTTCCTGGGTTGACAAGCCTTCACATAGAAGTTGTGATATATCATATTTTCCCGTCCGGAGGTCTGATCATTGCCGTCGACGAATGAAGAAGCTGACAATGACAAATCCTTGGAACTCCCCGGCATCAGCGCTCCGATCACGATCATCTACGACATCTGGGGCGTGCCTCATATAAATGCGGCCTTCGAAGACGACCTCTTCTTCGCCAACGGATTCGTACATGCACGCGACCGCCTGTGGCAGATGGATGCCGCGCGGCGCAAAGCCCTGGGGCGATTTGCCGAATGGGCCGGACCCAGCGCTGTTGAATCCGACGCGCTCATGCGCCGCCTTGCGATCGAAAGCGTATCTCGCAAGGACTACGAGGCACTCTCGCCCGATACGCAAAGAATGTGCCGGTCGTATTCGGATGGCGTGAACGCGTTCATTCAGGGCGGAAAGTACCCCATAGAATACAGCCTGCTGGAAGAGGCGCCCGAACCGTGGGACCCGTGGCATTGCGTCGTCGTGATGCGGCAGCGCGGGCTCCTGATGGGCTCGATCTGGTTCAAGCTCTGGCGCGCGGCCGCCTTCGGCAGCATCGGCGCCGGCAAGCTCGGCCTGCTGCGCTACGAGGATGGCGGCCGCGAGCGTTTCGTCGTCCCGCAGGAGCGCATGGATACGCGCTGGACAGCCGCGTTCGAGGAGCTTGCGCCCGCCATCGAAGGACTGACCAAGCTCTTCCCCGAGGATGCGACCGGGGGCGGCTCCAACAACTGGGCCGTCAACGCTGCCCTCACCACGACCGGTCAGCCGATCCTCGCCGGCGATCCGCACCGGACCTACGACATCCCCAGCATGTATACGCAGATCCACCTGACCTGCGACACGTTCGACGTTCTGGGCCTGTCCGTTCCCGGCGTTCCGGCCACCCCGCATTTCGGCCACAACGACCGCGTCGCATGGGGCGTCACGCACGCATTCGCCGACATTCACGACCTCTACGTCGAGGACTTCAAGGATCAGGCGCCCGTCCATTACCGCACCGAGGCTGGAAGCGAAGCGGCAAGCCATCGCAAGGAAACTCTCAAGGTTCGCGGATCTTCGGATGTCGAGGTCGATATCTGGGAAACCAGGCATGGTCCCGTCATTCTTGGCGGACCGGATGAAGGCTTCGGCATCGCACTGAAGTCGATGCAGCTGATGCCGGGCGATCGGTCGCTCGACTGCCTTCGGCCGATGATGCGGGCCAATACGGTTCGCGAGTTCCACGACGTGATGGAGCCGTGGGGACTGATCGATCACAACCTCGTCGCGGCCGACCGCGACGATACGATCGGCGTCCTGATCCGCGCCCGCATCCCGGACCGGGATCGCCTCAATGGCTGGCTGCCGGTTCCCGGCTGGACCGGGACGCACGAATGGCGAGGCGTCATACCGTTCGAACGCATGCCGCGGCAGGAAAACCCGCCTGCCGGCATCCTCGTGACGGCGAACAATCGTCCCGTCCCGGAAGACTGGCCCGACTATATCTGCACCGATTGCCATCCTTCGACGCGCGCCAACAGGATCTACGAGATTCTTGCGGCGCACGGCCCCCTGGCTCCCGGAGACATGCGATCCGTGCTGCAGGACGACAGTTCGGCGGTCGCCTGCGAATTTCGGGATTGCATTCTCGCCGCGGCGCCCAATCAAGGCGCCGGACGCCGGCTCGTCGCCGCCCTCGAAAACTGGGACGGACGCATGTCCGCGGCGCTACTGGCCCCCACCGTCTACTACGAAATCAGACAGGAGATGACGCGCATCCTTGCCCGGCGCTCCGGCCTGCTGGCGGCCGAGAGCAGCCGGATCGCGCGCATCGCCCCAGGGGTCAGCGCCTTGGCTCAACTCTGGTGGGCCCTCCCCGATCAATTGCGCCGAGACGACGTTTCACTGCTGGCCGGCGGCACTTGGAATGAGATCATCTGCGAGGCGATCGAGACCGTCGCGGCCAGGTTCGTGCCGCGCAGATGGGGCGAAGCGCATCGACCGCGCTTTTTCCATCCCCTCGCCGCCATCTTCCCGAAGGATGCCGACCGGCTGGCGCCGGACTGCGTCGAGGTCAGCGGCGACGGCGACTGCGTGCTGGCGACCGGCGCGCTTCCCGCGAGCGGGACGAATTCCGTCTACGGGTCGGTCGCGAAATACATCTGGGACCTTTCGGACTGGGACCGCAGCAGTTGGGCGGTCTTTCACGGCGCCTCGGGCGATCCCTCCAGTCCGCACTTCAACGATCAGAACGCAGCCTGGGCGACGGGCGAACTGGTTCCGGCCGTCTATTCGGCAAAAAGCGTTGCAGCGCACGCCGCGCGCACGGTGACGATCTCACCCCGACACTGAACGCATCCAAATGAAATCCACGAGCAAAAGGAGATACCAAAAATGGCAATGAAGCTGAATTCGATGCCCACTTTGCGTGCCTGTCTTGCCTCTCTTGCTGCGGGCACGGCGCTTTTGGCGCCGCCAGCCCTCGCCCAGGAACCGGTCTCGGGCGGTACGCTCGTCTACGCGACGAATTCCGGCCCGGGCATGATGGACCCTCATGTCAGCACCGCATTGGCCGAGCTCGAAGTGATGCACCACATCTTCGAGGGGCTCGTTACAATCGACGGCGATTACGCCACCGCGCCCATGCTCGCCGACAGCTACGAAGTCAGCGACGACGGCCTGACGGTGACCTTCAAGCTGCGAGAAGGCGTCCTCTTCCATGACGGGTCCGAGATGACCTCGGCGGATGTTCAGGCTTCATATGAGCGCTACGCGCGTGTCAGCCCCAACGCAGAAGCGGCCCTCGGCGACGTTGACCGATATGAGACGCCCGACGACTATACCTTCATCATCCATCTCAAGACGCTCAACGGCGCATTTGTCGACGGTCTGAAGACCCCCGTCTATCCCCTCGTCATCATTCCCGAAAGCCTGGCGGATCAGCCTGCGCGCGAACTCGAAACGATCGGGACGGGCCCCTTCACGCTCGGTGAATGGGCGCGCGACAGCCATCTCATCCTCGAGAAGTTCGACGACTACACGGTCGATGAGGACAATGAGGCATCGGGCTATTCAGGCAAGAAGGAAGTCAAGCTCGATTCCGTGCGCTTCAACTTCCTGGCCGAAACGAACGCGCGCGTGGCGGCGATCCAGACCGGCGAAGCGCATGTCGTCAGCGGCCTCACCTCCGATTCCGCGCGCCAGCTCGAAGGCGCCGAGGGTGTCGAGGTCCTGGAGATCATTCCGTTCTGCCAGCAATATCTCGTCGTGAATACGCAACAGGCCCCCACCGACAATTCCCCAGTGCGCAAGGCGCTGCGTACGGCCGTCAATGCGGAAGACATCATGATCGTGAGCGGCGAGAGCGCGACGCTCGACTCGTCGATGTCCTATCCGGGCGGCTTCTACTACTCCGAGGAAAACTCCGCGCCGTTCTTCAACCAGAACGATCCGGATGCCGCTTCCGCGATGCTCAGCGAGGCCGGATACGCAAGCGAGGAACTCGTCCTCCTGACGAATTCCAATTACGACTACATGCGAAATTCGATCGTGCTTCTCGACGAACAGCTTCAGGCCGCCGGGTTCACGACGCGGCTCGACGTGACGGACTGGACGACCAATTCCACCAACATGATGACCGGCGAGGGACGCTGGAATCTCTCCACGACCTCCTTCTGCTCCAACCCGTTGCTCGGTCCCCAGCAGTGGCGGTCGGTGGTCTACAACTTCCCCCACGTCGAAAACGACGAGGTCATGGACGAAGCATACGAACGCTTCTACGGCTCGCTCGATGCCGAAGAGCGCAAGGCGGCGTGGCTCGATATCGAGAAGCGCATTCTCGACGAAGCCTACCTGATCAAGCTCCAGAACAGGGCCTCCACGCGGGCCTACCGGATGGACGAGGTCGAAGGCTATCCGGAATATTACATGAACCTCTTCTGGAACGCGTCCGTGAAATAGGCGACCGCCGCGCGCCCGCCGCCGGTCGCGGCGGGCGCGTTCAGTCCAGACGATGCGCCCCGTGCACTCCATGCGCACGGCCATGATTTCGGAAAGCTCATGACCTCATTCATCCTGAAGCGATTGGCGCAGGCGATCCCGGTAATGGTGATCGTCGCGATCCTTACCTTCGTGCTGATGAAGCTGCTCCCCGGCGATCCGGCCGTGCTGATCGCAGGCGACGGAGCCTCGCCCGAAGCGATTGCACGCATCAGGACGGATCTGGGGCTGGACCGGCCATTGCTGGTTCAACTCGGCGCATGGCTTCTCGATCTGCTGCAACTGGATTTGGGCCGTTCGATTTTCCTCAGCCAACCCGTCATCGACGCGATCTTGCAGCGGCTGCCGGTGACGTTCTCACTTGCATTCGTGGCGTTCGTGATCACGGTCCCGATCGGCATTGCCATCGGCATGCTGGCTGCCTACTGGCGTGACACATGGCTGGACACGCTCGTCATGAGCCTTGCACTGATCGGCGTCTCCGTCCCCAATTTCTGGCTGGCCATCGTCGCCGTGCTCGTGTTTTCGGTCGGCCTGGGATGGCTACCCTCCGCAGGCTATGTCGAATTCACGACCAATCCCGCCGGCTGGCTGCGTTCTCTCATCATGCCTGCGGCGGTCCTGGCCCTGTTCCAGATCGGCTACCTCGCGCGCATGACGCGGTCCCAGATGCTGGAAGTTCTCGACCAGGACTACATCCGGACCGCGCGGGCGAAAGGCGTTTCGGAATTCGTCGTCGTCACGAAGCATGCGTTCCGCAATTCGCTGGTCTCCGTCCTCACCGTCGCCGGATACATCTTCAGCCTGCTGATCGGCGGCTCGGTTGTGATCGAACAGATCTACGCTCTCCCGGGCATCGGCCGCCTGCTCGTACAGGCGATCGTGGTGCGCGATCTTCCGGTCGTGCAGGGAACGATGCTCTTCCTCGGCTTCATGTTCGTGGCGATCAACGTGGTGATCGACATCCTCTATACGTTCGTCGACCGGAGGGTGCATTATGACTGATATCCTCCAGGCGCCTCCCGTCACGGCAACGGCCGCCGACGCGCAGTCGCAAGGCCCGTTCCGGCTGGCCATGCGCAGACTGACGGCGCATCGCTCTTTCCGGATCGGCGGCGTGATGCTGGCGCTCGTCATCCTCGCGGCCTGTCTCGCGCCGTGGATCAGTACGGGAACGCCGAATGCAACCGCCGTGCGCGTGCGGTTCGAGGCGCCGTCGCTCGGTTTCCTGTTCGGAACGGACAATTTCGGACGCGACATCTGGACGCGCGTACTCTACGGCGCGCGCGTATCGCTCTGGATCGGGCTTTCCGTCGCGATCATGTCTGCGGTCCTGGGCGCGCTGGTCGGCGTCTGCGCCGCCTGGTTCCGCCGGCTGGACAGTTTGATCATGCGCATCATGGATGCTTTGCTCGCCTTTCCCGCCATCCTGCTCGCGATCGGCGTTAGCGCCGTTCTCGGACCGCACATCTCCTCCGTCATCATCGCGCTGACATCGGCCTACATCCCGCGTTGCGCACGTGTCGTTCGTGCCTCGGCGCTGGTCATTCGCGAGCAGAACTACGTCGAGGCAGCCCTCATCAGCGGCGCTTCGGATGTCCGCATCATCTTCAAGCACGTACTGCCGAACTGCCTGGCGCCGCTCCTGGTGACGATGACCTTCGTGTTCGCCTACGCGATCCTGGCAGAAGCCACTTTGAGCTTCCTCGGCATCGGAACGCCGCCGCCACATGCAAGCTGGGGCAACATCGTCTCCCAGGGCCGCGACTACCTCGTCGATGCGTGGTGGATCATGCTTTTCCCCGGACTTGCGATCAGCATTTCGGCCCTCGCCATCAATCTGATCGGCGACGGGCTTCGCGACGTGCTGGACCCAAGACTGAAGATCGAAGGCTGAATGCCCATGTCATCGCCTCTTCTGGAAGTGAAAGACCTGTCCGTCGCGTTTCGCGGCGACCGGCAGTGGATTCCCGCCGTCGACGACGTCAGTTTCAGCCTGGCCCCGCGCGAAGCGCTCGGCATCGTCGGCGAAAGCGGCTCGGGAAAGAGCGTGACCGCGCTGTCGCTCTTGCGGCTGCTCGACGACCGCAACACGCGAATAGATGGCGAAATCCTCTACCAGGGCCGCGACCTCCTCCAGCTCCAGCGATCGGAAATGCGCACCTTGCGCGGCAAGGAGATCGCGATGGTGTTTCAGGACCCCATCCATTCGCTGAACCCCGTCCTGACCATCGCCGACCAGATCGGCGAGAGCCTTCGCATTCACCAGGGACTGGACCGTCGCGCGGCCCGGGCGCGCGCGATCGAACTTCTGGAAACCGTTCGCATTCCCGATGCCGCCCGACGCGTCGACGACTATCCGCATCGGCTTTCCGGCGGGCAGAGACAGCGCGTCATGATCGCGATCGCGATCGCGTGCCAGCCCCGAATCCTCATCGCGGACGAAGCGACGACCGCGCTGGACGTGACCGTCCAGTCCCAGATCATGGAACTCCTGCACCGCCTGCGCGAGGAGCTCTCGATGGCGGTGATCCTGATCTCGCACGATCTCGGCCTCGTGTCGGAGTTCGTCGACCGCGTCATGGTGATGTATGCCGGACAGCCCGTCGAGGAGGCGCCGGTGCAAACGCTGTTCTCCGCGCCCGTCCATCCCTACACGGAGGGCCTGATAGCGGCGATTCCGGAACTCGATGCCGATCTGGATCGGCTGCCGACCATACCCGGTTCGATCCCGGAGCCGCTCAGGCGCCCGCCGGGTTGCCGCTTCGAGCCCCGCTGCACTTATGCGATCGAAAGCTGCCGCGCGGCCGTGCCGCCCCTGATCCCCGTCAACGACCGGCAATCGGCACGCTGCCCCGTACGCATTGCCGCCGAGGTACCCGCATGACCGACAACCCGATTTCCGTCCGCAACCTTTCGCGTGAGTTTGATCTCGGCAGGTCGGCCGGGCGACGGACGCTGCTGCGTGCGGTCGATGACGTTTCGTTCGAAATCGGCCAGGGCGAAACGCTCGGCCTCGTCGGTGAATCAGGATCGGGAAAGTCCACCATCGGCCGCATGATGGTCGGGCTGCTGCGCCCCACCGAAGGCGCGATCGACCTGTTCGGCACGAAAATCGGCCCCCGTGATCGCCGGTCTCGCTGGAAGCCGCTTCGTCATCGCATCCAGTTCGTGTTCCAGGACCCTTACGCGGCGTTGAATCCGCGCATGCGGATCGGCGAGGCGATCGCCGAACCGCTGGTGATAAAGGGCGATCTGTCGCGCAGGGATCGCGAGGCGCGCGTGCGCGAACTTCTCGAACTGGTCGGACTTCCGGCAAGCTATGTCACCCGCTTTCCGCACGAATTCTCCGGCGGCCAGCGGCAGCGCATCGTGATCGCGCGCGCATTGGCCCTCAATCCGGATTTCATCATTTGCGACGAGGCCGTCGCATCGCTCGACGTTTCGATGCAGGCGCAGATCGTCAACCTGCTCAAGGACCTGCAGGACCGTCTCGGACTGAGCTATTTGTTCATCGCCCACGACCTTGCCGTCGTGCGTGCCGTATCGCATCGGATCGCCGTGCTCTACGCCGGCAAGGTCGTGGAGATCGGCAACCGCACCGGTCTTTATCGCGCGCCGCTGCATCCCTATACGCGCGCACTGCTCGAGGCTGTCCCCCGCGCGCGTCCCCGCGAGAGGCAGACGGTGATCGCGGGCGAGGTGCCGAGCCTTCTCGAACGGCCCAAGGGGTGCAATTTCTGCGCCCGCTGCCCACGGGTGATGGACGTCTGCTGGACTGTCGAACCAGCGCTCATGCCCGTCGACGACCGCCAGGTCGCCTGCCATCTCTACGGTCCCGGTCAGGACCTCAAGTCCGAAACAACGCCGGCAGGTGACCGCCCGGGCGCATGAAATCATCGCGAACATAACTGGCGGCGACGATCCGCTTCCGATTGGCTTTCTTGCTCGCGCAACGAACTGAGAGGACCTTCCGTTGACGGAAACGAAATTCAAAGCTCCTGAAAACGGTCCCCATGCGATCCATCCGTGGAGCGTTCGAAAGGGCTATGCAGACGAGCACTTCCTGTCGGACTACCGGTTCCAGTTCCCGCGCGAAGATCGCTCGTTGCCGGAAGTGTTCCTCTATACCGAACGCATGTCGTACGACCCGGGAGAAACCGTCGAGTTTCACGGATCGACGACGGCCGACAAATGGTCCATGCACATCTATCGCGATGGCCACCGTCCGGTGATGATGGAGGAAAAATCCGATCTTCCGGGCTCGTTCACGAAGACGTCGGAAACGCCGTACGAGGATGGCTGCGACTGGCCGGTTCTCTATCGCTGGCAGATTCCGGCGGATGCGCCTTCCGGCTTCTATCGCGTCGCATCGACATGTCTGCGTCCCGACGGGCAGCGTTTCGTCCAGCACCATTTCGTCGTCGTGCGGCCAAAGCGCGGCCCGAAGAAGGGCCGCATCCTGATGATGCTCGCGACTGCGACCTGGACCGCATACAATGACTGGGGCGGCGCAAACCACTATTTCGGGACCTGGGGCCCGAACCGCAACGAGAGCGCCCCGATACTCAGCATGCGCAGGCCGTGGACGCGTGGCATGCTGTGGCTGCCCAAAGGCGCGGCGCGCATCACCGTCGGCGAACTTCCGCGAATGGGGGACGCCCCGCGCTACCCATCGAAGGAATGGGGATATTCGGGCGGTTGGGGGCAGTTTTATGCTGCAGCCGGATGGGCGCAGTTCGACCGGCATTTTGCGGTCTGGGCGGAATCCGAAGGCTACGAGATCGACTACATCACGCAGACCGACCTCCACTTCCGACCTGAAATCCTCGACGACTACGATTGTCTGACCTCGTGCGGCCACGACGAATATTGGTCGTGGGACATGCGCAAGACGGTCGAGCGCTTCGTAGAGAAGGGCGGGCAATTCGCCCGCTTCGGCGGCAACTTCGTCTGGCAGATCCGCCTCGAAAAGGACGGCGCGGAGCAGCATTGCTGGAAGGCCAAAGCCGATGCCCAGGACCCGGTCCGCAATGATCCCGGACGCCGGCACCTCCTGACGACCGGCTGGGATGCCGCCGCCGTGAACTGGCCCGGGGCAACGACGGTCGGCGTGAATGGCGCCAACGGCATCTACGCGAGTTGGGGTGGTTTTGCGCCTCGTGGCTCACGCGGCTTTACCGTCTATCGTCCCTGGCACTGGATATTCGACGGCACCGACATTCGCTATGCCGACGTGTTCGGCGAGGAGGCGCAGATTTTCGGCTACGAGGTCGACGGCCTCGACTACACGTTCCGGCAGGGCCTGCCATACCCCGAAGAGGGGCGTGGCACCCCCGAAAGCGTCGAAATCCTCGCCATGACGCCGGCAACGCTCTACGAATACGAGCATGAAGGCGAAGGCGAGCGATACTACATCGCGGACCGGGACCTCGAAGGCGTGGCGCGGAAGGCGGGAGGTGCGCGAGAGGCGGCCTTGGCGCGCTACAAGCACGGATCGGGCATGGTCGTGGCCATGAAGCGCGGGGCCGGCGAAGTCGTCACGGCCGGCAGTTGCGAATGGATCATGGGACTGACGCGTCGCTGCGAACACACGATGCAGATCACCCGCAACGTACTCGACGTCTTCACTGGAAAGGCGGACAGACCTTGAGGTCGTCCGCCGTTTTCCAACGTCCGTCTTCAATCAGGCGGGGAGCGGAATGATCCCGTAGGACCGGTAGCGCTCGGTCACCTCCGCCATCTCGGCCGGATCGAGCAGCACCGGTTCGCCGGCTTGCAAGGCGAGGATATATTGCCGCGCCAGCGTTTCCAGCTTCACCGCCAGGTCGAGCGCGTGCTGCAGGTTCCTGCCTATGACGATCATGCCGTGATTTGCCAGAAGGCAGGCGAAGTGACCGTCGAGCGCCTCGAGCGCGGCTTCGGCAAGGCGGTTCGAGCCGAAGGGCTCGTAGCGCGAACAGGGAATCGCACTGCCGCCGAAGCTCGCGATCATGTAGTGGAAGGCCGGGATCGGCTTGCGCAGGCACGACAGCGCAACGCAGGAATCGGCGTGCGTATGGACGACCGCGTTCGCCTCCGGACGGGATTTCAGAATCTGGGTGTGGAAGCGCCATTCGCTCGACGGCTTGCCCTCGCCGCGCACATCGCCCTCGAGCGAGAGTTCGACGACGCCTGCAGCAGTCAGCCAGTTCGACCGGCCACCGGTCGGCGTGATGAGGGCGCCGTCGCCATATCGAACGCTGACATTGCCTGCCGAGCCGTGATTGAGCCCGTTTTCCTCGAGAAAGCGAACCGCGTCCACGATCGTCTGGCGGGTTTCCTGACCGTTCAATACGCCCTCCTGCAGTTGGCAATTTTTCTTGCCAGAAAATTCGAATTACTCGCCGCCGATAATGCACGCATTTCGCTGGATTTCAACGAACCGAGCGCATAACGTCACGCAAATGATCGAATAAATTACATCTATCGGGAGGGATGATGACGACGCTCGGCATCATTGCGGACGACTTTACCGGCGGCCTGATGATCGCGGGCTACATCGAGGCGGCCGGCATCGAATGCCCCGTGCTTTTCGACACCGCCCATCTCGACGACGCGCTGCATGCGCCGGTGGTCGTGGTCGCGACGCGCACCCGGCTGATCCCTGCCGGCGAAGCGCTGGCGGAGGTGAGGCGGATCGTGGGTCTCTTCGATGCCAGCGGGATCGGTCAGGTCGGCTACAAGGTGTGCGCGAGCTTCGATTCCACCGATGAGGGGAATATCGGCCCCGTCGCGGACTTCCTGGCTGACCGCTACGGCCAAGCCCAGCTCCTGCTCAGCGCCGGCTTCCCGCGCTTCAACACGACGATGCACCAGGGCTACCTTTTCTATCGCGGCCGCCTGGTCTCGGAATCGATCAAGCGCTTCGACCCGCTGACGCCGATGTCCGACCCGGACATGGTGCGCACGCTGGCGCGCCAGACCGCCGCGAAGGTCGGACTTCTGGCGCACGGGACGCTCGTCAAGGGAGAAGCGGCGGCGAAGGAGGCCCTCGCAAAGCTCGCCGATGAAGGCGTGCGGCACGTATTGATGGACTGCTCCGACGACGCGGATGCGGCCGCCGGCGCCGCACTTGCAGCGGGACATCGCGCGACGATCGGCAGCGACGCGCACATCATCGAGGTCGCAAAGCTTGCGGGGCGCGAGGCGGCGGGCGCACGGCCCGCGGCCCCGGAACATGCGAAAGGTCCGGCGGCGGTGATCGTCGGCAGCGTTGGCCCGGTCGCCACGACCCAGCTTGCCGCCTTCGGCGCCCTGCATCCGGTGCATACGATCGATATCATGGATCATCGCCCCGAAGATGTGGTCGCGGCGGAAGTGCTTGCGAAGGTCCGCGGCGACATCGGCGCGCGGCCCTTTGCCGTGGCAACCGCGACGGGACCGGAAGACGTCGAGCGGGCACAGGCCATCCACGGCGCGCTCAAGGCAGCGCGGCGTGCCGAGCGCATCCTGGCGCTGGTCGCGGCCGGCCTCGTCGATCTCGGCGTGCGGCGTTTGGCGGTCGCGGGCGGCGAGACGTCGGGCGCGATCGTCGAGGAACTGGGCATCGGACAGGTTCGCGCGCTGCCGGAATCCGAACTCGGCACCGGATTTTGCATCGCCGAAGGGCCGCGCAAACTGTCGCTCTATCTCAAACCCGGCAAGCTCGGCGCAGACGACATCCTGCTGCGCGCCGTCGAGGCGATGGACTGATTTGCGGCGCGGATGCCGCTAGCCTGGCTTGCCGAAAATCCGAACGGGAACGCATGGCAGACGAACTGACTTCACGACTGGAACTTCCGCCCGCGCGGCCGATGCGCAAGCGCGGCATCGAGCGGCACAATCTCCTGCTCGACGCGACCGAGCGCCTTCTCGCCGAAAGCAGCGACGAGGATGTGAGCCTTGCGCAGATCGCGGAGGCGGCCGAAGTGCCGCTCGCCTCGGTCTACCACTTCTTTCCCAACCGCAACGCCGCCTTCGTCGCGCTCGCCCTGCGCTTCAACGAGGAATTCTATCGGCTCTCGATCGAGCCGCTGACGGACCCGGAGCCGTCGAGCTGGCAGGAGATGCTGGACATGAAGCACGCGCGCGCCGCCGCGTTCCAGAACTCGCGGCCGGCGGCGCTGCGGCTCTTTCTTGGGGCGGGCGTCAGCGTCGCGGTGCGCAATGCGGACCTGTCTGGAAACGCCCGGATCGCGCGCAGCCGCGAACGCATGTTCGACGCCTATTTCCACATGCCGTACATGCCCGATTTCGCCAAAAGGCTGGAAGTCTCGGGCGCGGCGATGGACGGTATCTGGGCGCTGTCCTACGGCCGGCACCGGTCGATCACCGAAGAGTTCCGCAAGGAGGCGACGGCCGTAGCCGTCACCTATCTGCGCCGCCACCTGCCCGAATTCCTGCCACGCAAGGCGTTGACGCAGGCGGCGCTGGAGCGGCTCTACATCCCGCTCGACGAGATGAGCGGCGATCCCTTTGCTGGCGAATAGCTAGCCGGCCGGCGTTCCAACCGGGAAGTGGCACGCGAAGCGCGAGCCGCTGCCGTCCTGCCGCTGGACCGGCTCGACCGTCGCGCACATTTCCTGTGCGCGCGGACATCGGGTGCGAAAGCGGCAGCCGGAGGGTGGGTCGGCGGGACTTGGAACGTCACCTGTAATGAGGATGCGTCGGCGCGCCCGCTCGCGGGCGGGATCGGCGACCGGAACGGCGGACAATAGCGCCTGCGTGTAAGGATGGCGCGGATTGCCGTAGAGCTCGTCGCGCGTGGCGATCTCGACGATCTTGCCGAGATACATCACCGCGATCCGGTCGCACAGATGGTGGATGACCGAGAGGTCGTGCGCGATGAAGAGGTACGAGAGCCCCAGCATCGCCTGCAAATCCTTCAGGAGGTTGAGCACGCCGGCCTGGATCGATACGTCGAGCGCGGAGACCGGCTCGTCGAGAATGATGAGTTCGGGATTGAGCGCCAGCGCTCGGGCGATGCCGATGCGCTGGCGCTGGCCGCCGGAGAACTGGTGCGGATAGCGATCCGCATGGGCGCGGTCGAGCTTGACGAGATCCAGCAGCTCGTCGACGCGCGCATTGCGTTCGGCCTTCGTCATCGCCGTCATCCGCAAGGGCTCGGCGATGATCTGGCGCGTCGTCATGCGCGGGTGAAGCGAAGCGTGCGGGTCCTGGAAGACGAATTGCAGGCGCTGGCGCAAAGGGCGCATCTCGTTCTGGCCGAGCGCCGCGAGATCGGTTCCGTCGAAGAGCACCTTGCCGGCGGTGGGGCGCATCAGCCGCGCGACGCAGCGGGCAAGCGTCGACTTCCCGCAGCCCGATTCGCCGACGAGGCCGAGCGTTTCGCCACGCCGCACTTCGAACGATACGTCGGAGACGGCGCGGACATTGCCGGTGGCGCCGCCGAAGAAACCTTTGCCGACCGGAAATTCCTTGACCAGCCCCTCGACGGCGAGAAGCGGCGGGCGGGCTCCGGCCGAGCCGGTGGCCGATGGAACGGGGTCACGCGCCAGCATTCAAAGCCTCGTTGGTCGTGGCCTCGAGCGGGCGCAATTCTTCGGCACGATGGCAGGCGCTCATGCTGGCGCCGATGGCGCGCAAGGCCGGAACCTCGATGCGGCATCGCTCGATGACGAGCGGACATCTCGGATGGAAAGCGCAGCCCGTTGGCCGCATCGCAATCGGGGGCGGCGCGCCGGGTATGGCAACGAGACGGGCGGCCGGACGGTCGAGTTGCGGCAGGCTGGCGAGAAGGCCGCGCGTATAGGGATGGCGCGGAAAGGCGAAGACCTCGTCGACATGGCCCTGTTCGACGACGCGGCCCGAATACATGATCGACACCGCGCTCGCCGCACCGGCAACGACGCCGAGATCGTGCGTGACCAGAACCAGCCCGACGCCCTTCTCAGTGCGCAGCCTTTCGAGCAGTTCCATGATCTGGGCCTGGATCGTCACGTCGAGCGCGGTGGTCGGCTCGTCGGCGATCAGAAGCGACGGCTCGTTCGCCATCGCCATGGCGATGACCGCGCGCTGGCGCATGCCGCCGGAAAATTCGTGCGGATATTGCAAGGCGCGGCGCTCGGGAATGGGGATCGCGACGAGCCGCAACAGGTCGACGGCACGCTCATCGGCGCTGCGGCGCGTGATCTTGCGGTCGTGCAGGCGGATCGCTTCCGAAATCTGTTCGCCGACCGTCAGCAGCGGATTGAGCGCCGTCATCGGGTCCTGGAAGATGTAGCCGATGCGGGCGCCACGAATGCGCCGCATGGCGCGCTCGGACTTGCCGATCAGTTCCTCGCCGTCGAGCCTCACCGAGCCGGTGATGCGGGCGCTCGGCGACAGCAATCCCATGACGGCCATCATGGTCACGCTCTTGCCGGAGCCGGATTCGCCGACGACGCCGTGAAGCTGCCCCTTCTCGACATCGAGATTGACGCCGCAGACAGCCTGCAACTGGTGGCGCCCCTGTCCGGCGAACGTGACCGCAAGGTCGCGGATCTGAAGCAACGACGCGCTCATCTCGACCTCGGATCGAGCAGGTCGCGCAGGCCGTCGCCGAGGAAATTGAAGCCGAGCACGATGGTCAGGATGGCAAGACCCGGCCCCGCCGCGATCCACCAGCGATAGAAGTGCAGCGCGCCATCGGAAATCATCTGGCCCCATTCGGGCGTCGGCGGCACGGCCCCGAGGCCGATGAAGGAAAGGCTCGCGGCGAGCAGGATCACCTGGCCGAAATCCATCGTCGCATTGACGATGATCGGGCTCCAGCACAGCGGCAATATATGCTTGAAGAGCACGCGCGAGGGCCGCGCGCCGGACGCGATCGCCGCCTCGACGTGCTCGCGCTCGCGCACCGCCAACACCTGCGCGCGCATCAGCCGCGCATAGATCGGCCACCAGACGATGACCATTGCGATGGCGGCGTTGCCGAGGCCCGGCCCGAGCGCGGCGGTGACCGCCATGGCGAGCAGGATCGGCGGGAAGGAGAGCGTAACGTCGACAAGCCGCATGATCGCCTCGTCGACGAGCCCGCCGACGAAGCCGGCGATCGCGCCCAGAGTGCAGCCGATGAGGACCGCGCAGGCAATGACGCCAGCGGCTATGGGCAGCGAATGGCGCACGCCATAGAGCGTTCGCGTGAAGACGTCGCGGCCGAGCGCGTCGGTGCCCAGCCAGTGTTCGGCACCGGGCGGGAGGAAGCGCATGCCGGCGAGCATGGTCGGATCGTAGGGCGCCCATAAGGGCACGGTGAAGCCGATGACGATCCACGCGCCGACGATGAAGCCGCCGACGATGACCGGCAGCGTCGCCCAGTGCGGAAGCGCGAACTGGCGCGTGCGATGCGCGACATCGCTCATGTCGCCGCCCTCGCGCCGATCTTCACCCGCGGATCGACCAGGGCATAGGCGATGTCGGTCAGAAGATTGGTGATCAGGAAAGCCGCGCCGCCGACAATGGTGACGCCGATGATGGCGGGATGGTCGAGGCCGCGCGCGGCGGAGACGGCGTACGAGCCGATGCCCGGCCAGGAGAAGATCGTCTCGGTCAGGATCGCGCCGGTGATGAGATAGGCGAAGGAGAAGCCGAGGATGGTGAGCGTCGGCAGCATGGCGTTGCGCAGCGCATGGTGGAAGAGAATGCGCAACTGCCCTGCCCCCTTGGCGCGCGCGGCAAGGATGTATTCCTGGCTGAGGACGTCCAGCATCGAGGCGCGCACCATGCGCGAGACGATGCCGGTGACTGTCCAGCCGAGAACGCTCGCCGGCAGGACGAGCTGCGCAAGCGCACTTCGAAAGCCGGCCCAGTCACCGGCAACGAGCGTATCGATCGTGTAGAAGCCGGTGACGAATTCGGGCGCCGACATGCGGCTGCCGATGCGCCCCGGTCCCGGCAGCCATCCGAGTTGGACTGAAAAGATGAAGAGCACGACGAGGCCCGACCAGAAGACCGGGACCGAGGAACCGAACAGGGCGAAGAGACGCGCGAGATTGTCCGGCGTGCGGTTCTGGAACCGCGCCGCGATGACGCCGAGCGCGACGCCGAAGATCGTCCCCACGATCATTGCGGCGATGACGAGTTCGAGCGTCGCGGGAAGACGCACGAGCAAATCCTGCGCGACGGGCTGCCGGGTTCGAAACGAGGTGCCGAAATCGCCCGTCACAAGGTTTTTCAGGTAGACGAAATACTGCTCGGGCAGCGACCGGTCGAGCCCCCACCTTGCCCGCGCCGCCTCCACCACTGCCGGATTGTTCATCTGCCGCTCGCCGATGATGGAAGTGAGCGGGTCGGCGGAGGTGAAGTGCGAAAGCAAGAAGGCGACGGTGATGACGCCCAGGAGCAGGAGCGGCATCGCGATCAGGCGTCTTGCGATATAGGCCAGCATCGCGATGCCTCGTTATTCCGATGACGCTTACTTGCGGCTGATTTCGGCCAGCGGCAGGTTGCAGCATGCACTATAGCGCACCCCGTCGATCTCGCTCCTATAGGCCAGAACGAGGTTGGGGCTGACGACAGGCACGATGATGCGGTCGTTGATCATCTCCAGCGCGATCTCGTGATACGCCTTTTCCATGTCCTCGCCCGAGGAGGCGAGCGCCTGTTGCAGGAGGTCGACTTCCTTCTGGTTGACCAGATCGACCTTGCCTTGACCGCTGGCGTTTCGCTCCCACCAGGAATCCGGGATCATTCCGAAGAACTGGACGTATTGCGCCGATCCGTAATAGTCGGGCGCGTAGAAGCGGGCGGAGAAGGGAATGCCTGGATTGGCGATCTGCTCGCGCCAGACCGCCGATGCCACCGGCTGGATGTTGATCGTCACTTTGATGCGGGCGAAGTCCTGCTGAATTTTCTGCATCAGAAGCGCGAGGTCGACACCGTAGACGTTCATCGAAGCGACGGTGACGTCGATCGCGAAGCCGTCGTCCAGACCCTTTGCGGCAAGGAGTTCGCGCGCCTTGTCGAGGTTTTCCTCGGGCATCGGGAGGCCCTCGGTGCCGGGGAAGCCGTTCGGGATCGGCGACGCCTGCATCTCGCCCTCGCCGCCGACCGTGAAGTCGATGATGCCCTGATAGTCGATCGCATAGGCGAGCGCCTGGCGCACCTCAAGATCGAGCGGCACCTGATTGCCTTCGGCGCCGGGCGAGAACATCACGTAAATGAAGTTGTAGGACGGTACGGTCTCGATGGTGATGTCGGGAGAGTTGATGGTCGAGGCCGTGTCGGGATCGACCTGCATCGCGATGTCGGCCTGCCCGCTCTGCAGCATCTGCGCCTGGCTGACCGCATCGGCCACCTGGTCGATGACGATCTCGCCGATCGGCGCTGCGTCCTGCCAGTAATTCTCGTTGCGCACGAAACGCAGTTCGTCGTCCGGGCGGTAGGTGTCGAGCACGTAGGGCCCGCTGCCGGCCGAATTGGCCAGGAACCAGGTTTCTGCCTGATCCGCCGTCGCGGCGTCCTCGCCGGCCGACGCGCCGTTCTCGGTCGCGACGTCGCTGTTGATGATGCCGACATAGGGAGCGGCGAGAATGCCCATGAACTCGGAGTTCGGGTTCTCCATGTTGACGACGACGGTCTTCTCGTCGGGCGTCTCGATGGAGCTGACGCCGGCCATCATGAAGGACGGGTCGCCCTGGATGTTCTTCAGGCGCTCGAACGTCCACTTGACGTCCTTGGCCTCGACCGGGCTGCCGTCGGAAAAGACCGCGTCGGCTGCAAGGGTGAAGGTGAACTGCGTCTGGTCGTCATTCGCCGTCCATTCTGTGGCGAGCGAAGGCACGACGGACTTCTCGTCGGGACCGAGCTTCACGAGGCCCTGATAGGTCGAGCTCAGATAGATCTGGCACGTGTCGCAGAAGGCGCGGTGCGGATCGAGCGAATTGATCTCGAGATTGCGCGCGATGACCAGCGGCTGGTCCTGTGCCGCAGCAGGCGCTGCGAGCGCGGCGATGAAGGCAAGCGCGGCTGCGGATACGCCGCCAAGAAGTCCGGGTCGATACGGTTTCATTCCAGTCTCCCATTGAAGCGAATTTGCGTAAGGAAGAACGGCTTCGCCGAAATGCTTGTTTTCGTTCTGGCGAAGCCCGTCCCGTCTGTCTTCAGCCCCTTGCTTGAAGAAGTTCGCGCGCGACTTCCGTCACGCCGTCGGCGTCGAGCCGATAATGTGCGTAGAGCGCCGCCGGCGGCCCGATCAGCGAGAACTCGTCCATCACGCCATGACGGCGGAACGGAACGCGCGCGTCCTCGACCAGCACTTCGGCGACGGCCGAGCCGAGGCCGCCGATGACATTGTGCTCCTCGACGGTGAGGATCGCACCCGTCTCGCGCGCGGCGGCGCGCACGGCATCGGCGTCCAGTGGCTTGATCGTGTGCATGTCGACGACGCGCACGCCGATCCCCTCGGCGGCGAGCCGGTCGGCGGCCGCGAGCGAGGCGTGGACCTGCGAGCCGGTGGCGATGATGGTGAGGTCCGTCCCCTCGCGCAGCGTCGCCGCCTTGCCAAAGGCGAAATCGGCCGGAACCTCGTCATAGATCGGCGCGTCGCGACCGCGGCCGAGACGGATATACATCGCGCCCGGATGATCGACCGATGCGCGCAGGATGGCGCGCAACTGGTTGGCGTCGGCGGCGCAGACGACGGTCAGGTCGGCAATGGTGCGCATCATGCCGAGGTCTTCGGTCGCATGGTGGCTGGTGCCGTAAAAGCCCATCGAGATGCCCGAATGGTGGCCGAGGATGCGCACCTTCATCTTCGGATAGGCGCAGTCGGTCTTGATCGCCTCGGCGGCGAGGATGCCACAAAAGGAGGCGAAGGTCGCGACATAGGGAACGAGCCCGCACGACGCCATGCCGGCAGCGGCGGTGATCATGTTGCGCTCGGCGATGCCGAAATCGATGAAGCGGTCGGGATGCCGGTTGGCGAAATCACGGGTGCGGCTGGAATTGGCCAGATCCGCAGTCGCGACCACGATGCGGGGATCAGTCTCGGCGAGGTCCGCCAATTCCTCGCCCAGGACGAAGGCCGGCATGGACTTGGCAGGCGTGCCGCGAACGGACTTCTCGTCCTTAAGGCGCAACTCGGTGTCGTTGCCACGAAAGAGCGTGCTCTGGTCCTGGCCCAGATTGTCGGCGGCGCCCATCATGCGTCCTCCCTCTCGCGCGGCTGCAGCCCCTTTTCGATCTCGGACCAAGCGTCGTCATAATCCTGTCCGACGAGGTTTCCGACGTGCCAGTCGAGCGAAAGCTCCATGTATTTGACGCCGCGGCCCTTGATCGTGTCGGCGACGATCATCTGCGGCGTGCCGTGACCGGCCGGCTTGAGCGCGCCGAGCGTCTCCATGATCGCGGGTAGGTCGTGGCCATCGATGCGGTGGACCTCCCAGCCGAATGCGCGGAACCGTTCGTCGATCGGTTCGACAGACATGACCTTCTCGGTCGGGCCGTCGATGGAGAGCTGGTTACGGTCGATGATCGCGACCAGGCCCTGCAGCTTGTAATGGCCGGCGGCCATCGCCGCCTCCCAGATCTGGCCCTCGTTGAGTTCGCCATCGCCGAGCATGCAGTAGGTGCGATAGCCGTGTCCCGTCACGCGGCCGGCGAGCGCCATGCCGAGCGCGACCGACAGGCCATGCCCGAGCGAGCCAGAGGAAAAGTCGATACCGGGAATCTTCTTCATGTCCGGATGGTCGCCGAAGGCGCTGCCGAGCCGGGTGAAATCGTCGAGCTTCGACGGCGGATAGAAACCGAGATCGGCAAGGATCGGGTAGAGCCCGATGGCCGCATGGCCCTTGGACAGGATGAAACGGTCACGATCCGGCCAGGAGGGGTTTTGCGGATCGAGGCGCAGATGGCCGTAATAGAGGGCGGCGAAAAGTTCGGCGCAAGAAAAGGTGCTCGAATAATGCCCGGCGCCGGCGATGCGCGTCAGGCGCAGTGTCTCGAGGCGCACGAACTTGGCGCGGTCGGCAAGGTGCTCCACCGACAGATTGCGGCGATCGTCCCGTTCAGCCGTCATGCTCGCTCCCTTCCAGATACATGATATATTTTCAATGTCACCGGTCAACTGCCCGTCCCGCGCATTGCCTCGTGATCGATCGCGTTCGCCGTCGCGCGCAACGCTTCGGCAGTCACCTCCAGCGTCTCGTCGATAATCGCCGCCGTGTGCGCTGCCGACAGGAACATGGTGTGGACGGGATGGAAATAGACCCCGCGATCGAGCGCTTCGAGGCAGAAGCGATTGCCGATGCGCCGGTCGTCGTCACCCTCGAAGAGAAAGACAGGCATCTGCGCCGGGCCGCTTTGGCGAAGCTTGAAGCCGAGCTGGTCGGCCTGCTTTTGCAGACCGTCACGCAACCGCTGGCCCATCGCCTGCATATGCGCGACGGCGCCCGTGTCGCGCAGCTTGGTGATGGTGGCAATCGACGCGGCCATTGAGACACCCGCGGTCCAGAACGAGCCTGTGGTGAAGATCTGCGTTGCCGCCTGCCGGAAGCGGTCATTGCCGGTGACGGCGGCAAGCGCGCGGCCATTGGCGATCGCCTTGCTCCAGGCCGACAGGTCCGGCCTGACGCCGACGAGTTCCCAGCTTCCGCCCAGGTCGAGACGGAAGCCGGCACGCACGTCATCGACGATCAGCGCCGCATCCGCCTTCGTCGCCAGATCACGCGCCCGCGCGGCGAATTCGCGGGTCGGCAGCACATGCTCCTTGCCGAGGTCGTGCTTGAAGGCGGAGACGAGAATGCCGGCGAGATCGTCGCCTGCCTCGCCCACGGCCGCCTCGAGGCTGGCGACGTCGTTGTAGTCGTAGATGATGAGATGGGCGCGGTCTTCCTCGGTGACGCCCGCCACGGAAGGCGAGCACCAGGGAATCGCGCCGTGATAGGCGCCCCGGGCGACGAGGATCTTGCGGCGGCCGGTGCCGGCGCGTGCGATCGTTACGCAGGCGGTGGTCGCATCGGTGCCGTTCTTGGAGAAAAGCGCCCAGTCGGCATGCGGAACCGTCTCGACCACGAGTTCTGCCAGATCGACGAGCAGCGGCGTCGGGCCGTTGAGGCCATCGCCCGCATCGCGCTGGCGCGCAGCCGCCTGCTCGATATCGGGGTCGTTGTAGCCGAGGATCATCGGCCCCCAGGCGCACAGATAGTCGATATAGGAGCGCCCATTGGCGTCCCACGTCCGGCAGCCCTCGCCGCGCGTGAAATATTGCGGATATCCTTCCGGCAGGCGCTGGACATGCTGGTGACCCCACATGCCGCCCGGAATGACCGATTGCGCCCGGCGGCGCAGTTGCATGTCGATATCGTTCGCCTGAACCATGATGCCGAGACCCTATCGCTGCTGTCGATTTCGATATATCATGTATCACAACAAACGCAAGTCGCCTCTCGGGGCGGACATGCTGGACCGGACGGCCGATTCCATCTAACCCGATGGGAAGGAAAATGGCGGCAGCGCCGGGCATGAAGGGACGCCAGTCTGATGAACGGACCAACCGACATCCAGTCGCAGAGCCTGTCGGCACAGATTTATCAGCGTCTCAAATACGAGCTCATGTCGGCACGGCTGCGCCCCGGTGACCGGCTGAAGATCCGCGATCTCGCCCAGAGCCTCGGAACCAGCGAGACGCCCGTACGCGAGGCTCTGCTGCAACTCGTCCGGGACGGCGCGCTCGAAATGAAGCCGGGCTACTATATCAGGGTACGCCGGCTGACCCTGCACGAATATATGGAACTACGGGAAATCCGACTGCTCCTGGAACCACACGCGGCCGTCAGGGCGCTGCCGCATATCGACGACGCGTTCATTGCTGACCTCGAACAGCGACATGCCTCGCTCATCAAGGCGGAGCAGGACAAGGACTACCCGACCGCCCTCCTCGCCAATTACGAGTTCCACTTCTCGGTCTACCGCCGATCGGGCATGCCGCAACTCATCGAGGTGCTGGAGCGCCTTTGGGTGCAGACGGGGCCGCTTCTCAACCTTCTCTACCCCTACGGCCATCCGACCTATGACGGCCCGCACCAGCATCTCAACGTGATCGCCGCCCTGCGCGCCCGCGACGAGACCGCGCTTGCAGAGGCTTTCCGGGCAGATCTCGTGGAGGGCGGGCGCAGCTTCGTCAGCTATCTGGAATCGACCGACGAGGGCGCCCCCGTGGGGTAAAGCCGGCATCGCCGATATCGAGATGGCAAAGACGACGTGCGTCAGATCGTCGCGTCGTCGTTCGCGATGAATGGCTGGGAGTCCGGATGGTGGGCGTGACAGGGATTGAACCTGTGACCCCTACGATGTCAACGTAGTGCTCTCCCGCTGAGCTACACGCCCATCCGACGAGGCGCATACACCATAGATGCCCGCCCATCGTCAATAGGTTTCGGCCGCCAAAATGCGGTGGTTGCGCCTGACGCAGCGCGAGGCGGTCAGGCCGCTTGCAGCATCTTCTCGACCTCGTTGACGAGATCGCGCAGATGGAACGGTTTCGACAGCACCTTGGCGTCTTTCGGCGCCTTGGAATCGGGGTTCAGCGCGACGGCCGCGAAGCCGGTGATGAACATCACTTTCAGATCCGGATCGATCTCGGTGGCGCGGCGCGCAAGCTCGATGCCGTCCATCTCGGGCATGACGATGTCGGTCAGGAGCAGCGAGAAAGGCTCCTCGCGCAGCCGCTCATAGGCGCTCGCTCCATTGTCGTAGTCGATCACGTCGTAGCCGGCGCGTTCGAGCGCCTTGACGAGGAAGCGACGCATGTCCTCATCGTCTTCCGCGAGAAGAATTCTTGCCATCTGAGCGTCCGGAACCCTGTTTTCGAACCGGTACAAAAGCCGATTCGCCCTCTCAAGCGTATATGCCTTCAGCATGGTAAACATCAAGTGAATGGCGTCTTTGCGGCCCGCCGGGTCACGGCTGGACAGGAGGCGGCGGCGGTGGCACATCAAGGGACATGGAAGGGCGAGAGAGCGCAAAAAAGACGTCAATGACAGAGCATCCGGACTTTTCCCAGACGGCGCCCTTCGAAGTCGCGCAACCGCAGCGACAGACGGTTCCTTTCGTCTTCAACTCGCCGCATAGCGGCTCGACCTATCCGCAGCGATTTCTCGACATGGCGCGGCTCGACCCGCATGCGATCCGCCGATCCGAGGACTGTTTCGTCGATGATCTGTTCGCCGGCGTAACCGCCCTCGGCGCGCCGTTCCTGAAAGCGAACTTCCCGCGCGCCTATCTCGACGTGAACCGCGAGCCCTGGGAACTCGACCCGCGCATGTTCACCACGTCCCTGCCACCCTACGCCAATACGCGCTCGGCGCGCGTTGCGGGCGGCCTCGGCACCATCCCGCGTCTCGTCGGCGAAGGGCAGGAAATCTATGCGGCGAAACTGCCGCTCGAAGAGGCGATCGGCCGCATCGAGGGCGTCTACAAGCCCTACCACGACCGACTGCGCAGCCTGATCGGTGCGACGCACAAGGCATTCGGCGTCGCGGTTCTCATCGACTGCCACTCGATGCCGGCGACGATCCGCCTGCCGGATACGCGCATCCGCCCCGATTTCATCATCGGCGATCGGTTCGGCATGTCGTGCCGTTCGGATCTGTCCGAGGCGGCGATCGGCCACCTCGCCAGCCGGGGCTACATGGTGGCCCACAACAAGCCCTATGCCGGCGGCTTCATCACCGAGCACTATGGCCGACCGGCGCGCGGCATCCACGCGCTCCAGGTCGAGATCAACCGCAGCCTCTACATGGACGAAGAACGTCTCGTGCCCAATGACGGCTACGACCAATTGCGCCGTGACCTGCAAGAACTCGCCGCCAGCCTGATCGACCTTTTCGCGCCGCCTGCGGAACTGCCAGTGGCAGCCGAATAGGCAAAAAAAGACCGCCCTTGCAGGCGGTCCGAGTCTAGGGAGGAAACGCCCAAGGAGGGCATTGACGGGCGAACCCGTCGATCTCCAGATTATGCTGCAATGCACAATTGTCAAGCCGGTTCAGAAATGCCTATTGCGCGGCGACATCTAGCGGAGCCCTCTCATGTACGTGACCCCCGACTTTCTGCGTAGCCTGGCTGCCGCAGCCGCAAAGGAAACCCTGCCGCGCTTTCGCCGGCCGCACGACGTGGCGAACAAGCTCGAAGGCGGCTTCGACCCCGTAACGGAAGCCGACCGCGAGGCCGAGCGCGCGATAAGGCGGCTGATCGAGGCGGATTTCCCGGATCACGGAATCCTTGGCGAGGAATTCGGCCCTCACAACCTGCCGAACCACCACTGCTGGGTGATCGATCCGATCGACGGCACGCGTGCCTTCATCTCCGGCCTGCCGCTCTGGGGCACGCTGGTGGGACTTCTGGAAGACGGCGATGCCGTCGCCGGAATGATGAGCCAGCCCTTCACCGGCGAGCTGTTTCATGCGACGGGCGGCGTCGCGCGGTACGAAGGACCGGGAGGCCCGCGCGATCTTCGCGTGAGGGCGACGACGGAGCTTCGCCACGCCACGCTCTGCACAACGACGCCATCCCTCTTCCTCGACGACGCACGCACCAGCTACGACACGCTGGAAACGGCAGTGCAACTCGCCCGCTACGGCACGGATTGCTACGCCTATTGCATGCTGGCGGCAGGTCAGGTCGATCTGGTCGTCGAAACCGGGTTGCAGGCTTACGACATCGTCGCTCTCATCCCGATCATCGAAGCGGCAGGCGGGGTGATCACATCGCGCACCGGCGGGCCAGCGGAGGCCGGCGGGTTCGTGGTGGCGGCGGCGACGCTGCAATTGCACGCGGCGGCGCTGGAGATGTTGAACGGGTAGTGTTGGAAGGGTTTTCTGCGAAGAGGACCCCCACCCTTTATCCCTCCCCACAAAGGGGATCGTTGCAAAATCGGTGTAGCGAGCATTTTGATGCTGCACGAAGGCGTTTTGTCTGCGGTTTTCGCAGCTTG
>NZ_JBQVMV010000023.1:36726-37385 GCF_052435475.1 Aliihoeflea sp. | reverse complement strand
GTGCCGATGACGGCGCCGACGATGAAGAAGGCGTGGGTGACGAGCATGCGCGAAGAGCCGCCGCCGACGGTGAAGAGCGTGCCCGAGCCGCAGCCGCCGCCAAGCTGCATGCCGAGGCCGAAGATCGCGGCGCCGACGAGGACGGAGATTCCGACCGGCGCGGTGGCGGGCGCGAGTGCCTGTCCGCCGAGGCTGCCTGCGGCCAGAAGCGGGATCATCGCCACCGCTGCGACGGCGATCATGAGCATCTGCGCGCGCATGCCGCGACCGCGCTTTTCGACGACCATGCGCCGCCAGCCGCCGGTGAAACCGAACGAGGCGTGGTAGAGCGTCGCGCCGAGAAGGCCGCCGAGGACGAAGAGCGAGGCCTGGCGCAGGTCGACGAGCCAGGCGATCAGCAGGAAGCCGGCGACGAGCGCGGTCGCCGCGACGAGCATCGGCGCGCGGTCGGGAATTGCGGGCGGCAGGTAGTTCGGGCGGGGAAAGGCGGCGTCGGTCATGATGTCCGGTTCGTCTCGGTCAAAAAGCGAATGCCCGGCGGGGCCGGACATTTGGCACATTCGGCTTGTTTGGCGGATTGAGCAAGGGAGGGGCGGGGTGGGAACGCAGCGGGGGGGGGGGGGGGGGGCGGAGGCGATGAGGTAGGCTTCCTCGGCGGA